>JANNFZ010000169.1:0-1835 GCA_031380375.1 Hyphomicrobiales bacterium | reverse complement strand
AAGGGTAGAATGTCAGACTTCCAGTTCAGCTTTCAAAGCCCGGCGCAACCGCTCCTGGGCGCTTGTCGCCTGGCGGAATATCTCTTTCACTTTGAAAAAATCCGCCGTGCCGACATTGTCGATCTCCGGCTGGATATAAATGTCGGGCGGGTTCAGGGCCCGTTTCAGTTCAGCGATGCGGTTGAACATGATGAGCATGGAGCCGATGGCGACATCGAGATTGCCGGCGCGGCCGCCATGCAGGGCCTTTGGCCTTGCCGTCACGTCAATGGCGACAACAAGGTCGACACTATCACGCACATGGTCGAACGGCACGGGATTGACGACGCCACCGTCGACATGGAGGCGACCGTCGATCAATGGAGCCGCGATGACGCCGGGAATGGCAATGGAAGCGCCGATGGCGCGGAGAAGAGGCCCCTTTGTCAACACGCTCTCGGTCCGGTTTTCATAATCCGTGGTGATGATCTTCAGCGGAATTTTAGTGTCTTCGATGAGGGCGGGCAGCATGTCCGGCAGGGCAACATCGGCCAGCGTTTCACCTGAAAGATGAAGCGAGGCAAAACCCTTCAAGCTGAGAAGTGCGGCCGGGCTGACCTTGCGGCGGCCAAACACGTGACGCGCAAAGGTCATGCGATCGACAAGCAAAGTCTCGGCGTGTTTGCGCAAGTCCTTGCCGCTCATGCCGCTGGCATAGGCCGCGCCCACCAATGCCCCATGCTGGAACCCGCAATGACGGCAGGCTTGAGGCCAAGCTCGTCAAACACTTCAAGCATGGGAATATGGGCAAGGCCCCTGGCACCGCCGCCGCCAAGGGCAAGTCCGATGCGAGGTGGCGTGGGGGTTGGCATGGATTCGCGCAATTCCTATCTTGTCCAGTTCGGGAAATGATCAAGCTTCGGCAGTCGGCAAACCACTAGAGAAGATCAAATTTCAACAGACTAGCCATGGTATCTGTCGGGCTATAGGCATAGATTCTGTAGCCGAGCTGCTCGAGGTATTTGCATATCTCCTCCTTGCGCCCGTAAATGAGATGCGTGTGTTCAAAATTGATAAGGGACGGTTTGTAGTCTTCAAGGCCGCAATTCTTCAGTACTATGTCGTCCATCCCCTCGGCATCCACCTGAAGGACATCATAGTTCTTCCAGCCAGCGTCGCCCAAGACTTCTTTCAACTGCTTGCAAGGAACCTCGAATTGCTCGACGGCATCGTCGGGGTTTATTGATTTTGGCAACATTCCCGCTATATGTTTGACAACATGCGCCCTGTTGCTTGACACAAACCCGGCGGGTACGCGGTAGAACGGGCTGTCTTTAAGGTATCGGCGCTCGATTTGGCTGTGGTAGACTTCCTTCACCCGAAACAGTTCAAGTTTTCCAGGTGGCCCGATGGCACAGTTGACTACCTTCCGGCTTGGATGATCTTTGTAGTTGTTTTCGATAATTGGCAGCAAGAACTCCTGCGGTTCAATCAAGATCAACCGGCTGCGGGTCACATTTTTCATCAGGATGGGGTAGATTGGATCGTTGATTACGCCGTCGCAGGTTCCTACCTGGACGATTTGCAGCGTGTTCTTTTCCAGTATCTGACTGAGAATCTGCTGGAACAGGTCTTTCGGCATGCGCTTGTTCAATTCCTGAACATGCGTCCGCAGCACGATCGCTTCTTGACGGAAGGCGGTTGTTTCCTTCTTTGCCGCCAGGATTTCGCCCTTCAGAGACTTTAGTTCTCCCTCCAGGGAAACCACTTTTGCCTGCAGCACATCAGTGATCTTCTGCTGTGCTGCGACGTCCCGGGTCCCGACAACCGGGAGATCATCGAAGGTCACGGCCACC
>JANNFZ010000160.1:0-2357 GCA_031380375.1 Hyphomicrobiales bacterium | reverse complement strand
CGTGCGGGTGTATTCCGGCGTTCTGCAAAAGGGCGACAGCGTTTACAACCCGATCCGCGGCAAGAAGGAGCGCATTGGCCGGATCGTGCAGATGCACGCCAATAACCGCGAAGAGGTCAGCGAAATCCGTGCGGGCGACATCGCAGCCTGCGTTGGTCTGAAGGATGTCACGACAGGTGAAACACTGTGTGATCCATCCTCTATCGTTTTGCTTGAGCGCATGGTCTTCCCTGAACCGGTGATCACGCAGGCGGTTGAGCCAAAAACAAAGGCGGATCAGGAAAAGATGGGTGTCGCCCTGCAACGTCTGGCCCAGGAAGATCCGTCTTTCCGTGTGAAGACCGACGAAGAGTCCGGTCAAACCCTGATCGCCGGCATGGGTGAGTTGCACCTCGAGATCATCGTGGACCGCATGAAGCGTGAGTTCGGTGTCGAGGCCAACGTAGGCAAGCCGCAGGTGGCGTACCGTGAAACGATCCGCAAGACGGTGGAAGATTCCGAGGGCAAGTTTGTGCGCCAGTCCGGCGGCAAGGGCCAGTACGGCCACGTCGTGCTGAAGATTGAGCCAAATGAAGCCGGCAAGGGCTTCGAGTTCGTCGACGCGATCAAGGGTGGCGTGGTGCCACGCGAATACATCCCGGCCGTGGAAAAGGGCGTGATCGAAGCCCTGACGGCTGGCGTGCTGGCTGGCTACCCGGTGGTGGACGTCAAGGTGACGCTGCACTTCGGTTCATACCACGACGTCGACTCCAATGAGAACGCGTTCAAGATGGCCGCGATCTTTGGCTTCAAGGACGGGTGCCGAAAGGCAAGCCCCGTGATCCTGGAGCCCATGATGGCCGTCGAGGTGGAAACCCCGGAGGACTATGCCGGCAACGTGATGGGCGATCTCGCCTCGCGTCGCGGCATGGTGCAGGGCATGGACGATATGCCTGGTGGCGGCAAGGTGATCAAGGCGGAGGTGCCGCTGTCAGAGATGTTCGGTTACTCGACGACCCTGCGCTCCATGTCGCAAGGACGTGCAACCTACACGATGGAGTTCAAGCACTACAGCGAGGCTCCGCGCAATGTGTCCGAGGCGATCATGGCCGCCCGGGCCAAGTAAGGCGTTTCTCGGGGCTCTGTACCGGTCCAGCCGGATCGGCGCAGACGCCTCGAACCCTGTCTTCGGTCTTGACCCTCTCGTGTCAGTGCGAGCAGAAATCAGGCAAGTCCGGAAACATTAAACCGTAATCACTGACTTTGTTCTTTTGGAGTTAAGCGAAATGGGAAAAGAGAAATTTGCGCGCACCAAGCCCCACGTGAACGTGGGCACGATCGGGCACGTGGACCATGGCAAGACGACGCTGACGGCGGCGATCACGACGATATTGGCGGCCAAGTTTGGCGGAGAAGCCAAGGCGTATGACCAGATTGACGCGGCGCCCGAAGAGAAGGCACGCGGGATCACGATCAACACCGCGCACGTGGAGTACGAGACGGCCAACCGGCACTATGCGCACGTGGACTGCCCCGGTCACGCGGACTATGTGAAGAACATGATCACGGGTGCGGCGCAGATGGACGGCGCTATTTTGGTGTGCTCGGCCGCAGACGGCCCGATGCCCCAGACGCGCGAGCACATCTTGCTGGCGCGCCAGGTGGGCGTGCCTTACATCATCGTGTACCTGAACAAGTGCGACATGGTCGATGACGCCGAGTTGCTCGAGTTGGTGGAGATGGAAGTGCGCGAGTTGCTCGACAAGTACGACTTTCCTGGCGACAAGACGCCCATCATCCACGGCAGCGCCAAGCTGGCGATGGAAGGGGACAAGGGAGAGCTGGGCGAGGGCTCGATCATGAAGCTGGCCGATGCGCTGGACACCTACATCCCCACGCCCGAGCGGGCGATTGACGGCAGCTTTTTGATGCCTGTGGAGGACGTGTTCTCGATCTCCGGGCGCGGCACGGTGGTGACCGGACGCATTGAGCGCGGGGTGGTCAAGGTGGGCGAGGAGATCGAGATTGTGGGGATCAAGGCCACGCAAAAGACCACCTGCACGGGGGTGGAGATGTTCAGAAAGCTGCTCGACCAGGGGCAGGCGGGGGACAACGTGGGCATTTTGCTGCGCGGCACCAAGCGCGAAGACGTCGAGCGCGGCCAGGTGCTGTGCAAGCCGGGGTCGATCAAGCCGCACACGCACTTCACGGGCGAGATCTATGTGCTGTCCAAGGATGAGGGGGGCCGTCACACGCCGTTCTTCAACAACTACCGGCCGCAGTTTTATTTCCGCACGACCGACGTGACCGGCAGCATCAAGCTGCCGGAGGGCCCGGAGATGGTGATGCCAGGGGATAACATCTCGATCACGGTGACG
>JANNFZ010000151.1:0-1799 GCA_031380375.1 Hyphomicrobiales bacterium | reverse complement strand
CGTCTCGGTCATAGAGGTGTTGCGCGCCTGCCAATCCCGCAACCTGGCAAGGACAACCGAATCCCGGCCCTCATCAAGATAGGCCCGGAATTCAAAGTCCAGCATGGACTGAAGATAGGGACGGCTCAAAAACGATGCGCGGTCGTCAAACATGTTTTCTCCCGAAGGAATCGTCGCAAACCCTAGGCGATTCATGCCGGGGCTCCAAGTGTGGAGGGCGATAGCGAGGAAGATGGTGATGAGGAAATTTGTCATGTCGCAGGATATAATACATATTCACTTCCATGTCAAGCATTATTTCCTATCATGGGATTTCAACAGCTTGCGGGCCGTGCCGCAATCTTGCCGCGCTTCATCGGCAAGGGCAGCCGCCATGATGATACGGCTTCTTTTTGCGCTTCTGGTGCTTGGTGTTTTTGCGGTTCCTGGCGAGGCGCAAGTTCTCACCACCAGCAATGTCGAGATCAACTGGAAGGTTGCGAACCGCTTCCGGCTTTTCGCCGACCCCGGCGATTTCAAGCGCCATGAAACTTCGTACCGGCAATATCTCAGCCACGTCGATGGTCTCGGCAAAAGTGCCGATGACAAGGCGCAATTCATCGCCACCACATCGGTCATCGGCACCGAGCATGTGCTCAACGACCGCTACATTCCGTTCACGCGGCATTTGCGCACCCGCTATGACACGTTTGGGTGGGCGCGGCCAATGCTTGGGTCTCTCTGCTATGATCCTGTGAAGCGCGATCATTCCGCCTGCAACGGCACGGAAAATTATGTCTCACCGCAATCCCACGAGATCGAAGCCTGGCTGACACCACGCGAGAGTGGGTTGTTGGTGGCGGAATATAATTGCCAATGGCGGGTCGGCGATGCTGCCGCCGTCACCGCACCCTGCGATGAACCGGTGACACTGACGCTGCCCTATCCCGCCGGCGCCAGCATATCGGTCAACGTCGAGGGCGAGCGCGCCATAAGCCTGGACGCAAAAGTCAAAGACCTGTTGATCGTCGGGCTTGGCGACAGTTTTGCCTCCGGCGAAGGCAACCCCGATGTGCCCGTGGTGATGTCGGAAAAATTCCGCCACCGCAACACATTGCCGCGCCGCGCCCGCAATGACGCAGGCGGCAATGCCCAATGGGTCGATGAATTGTGCCACCGCTCGCTTTATGGCCATCAATTGCGGGTGGCTTTGCAGATCGCCATCGAGAATGTGCAATCGGCGGTCACGTTCCTCGGCTATTCCTGTTCAGGGGCGAGTGTTGAGGAAGGTTTGCTCGGCCCGCAGACCCACATGAACTATGTGAGCACTGGCGAGGGTGATGGCTCGGCCATTAAGTCGGTCAAGGGTGGTTCACGCGATGCGCAAATTTACTGGCTGCTCCGCGACTTGTGCAAGGAAAAGCCGCAGCGTGACGACGGATTTTTTCTGTGTCCCGAAAATCTATTCCGCCGCGATGTCGATTTGCTGCTGCTGTCGGCGGGGGGCAATGACATTGGGTTTTCCGAACTGGTGACATGGGCAACCTTGCGCGACAATACATCTTCAACCATCGCCTCGTTTTTGGGGGCCACGGTTTCACCAAAGCAATTTGCCGAAAACATGAAGGACACTTTGCCGTCGGTTTATTCGAAGCTCGCCAAGGCTTTGGAAATCGCCGTGCCCTTGCGGCTTGCAGGCAACGTGTTTGATCCCTCGCGTGTCGTGCTTTCGGCCTATCCGGATATTCTGGAAGACAAAGCGGTGGGAAAAGAAGCGGCGAATCTTTTTCGGGACGCACAAACGCTTCTTAAGGAAATTG
>JANNFZ010000148.1:0-4880 GCA_031380375.1 Hyphomicrobiales bacterium | reverse complement strand
CATAGCCCGCCGACCTGACAGTGCGGATCGGGTCCGGCTCCTTGCCGCGCGACAGCGACTTCCGCAAGCGTCCAATGTGCACATCAACGGTGCGTTCATCCACTTCGGCGTCACGTCCCCAGACCGTGTCGAGCAACTGGGCGCGGGTGTAAACCCGCCCGGCATTGCGCATCAATTGTTCGAGCAGGCGGAATTCGGTTGGTGAAAGTTCAATGTTGCGCAAACTCCGCCGCACCCGCTTCGAACGGCGGTCGAGCACCAGTTCACCCGCCACAAGTTCATCGGAAACGCTTGAAGGATTGAGTCTGCGCAAAATCGTCTGGATGCGGGCCAAAAGCTCCGGCACCGAGAAAGGCTTCACCAGATAGTCGTCGGCACCAGTGGCAAGGCCCCTGACCTTTTCCGATTCCTCGCTGCGGGCCGTCAACATGATGACGGGAATGCCACGCCACTCGGCACGCGCCCGGATAAGGCGCAGCACTTCAATGCCGGAAATGCCCGGCAGCATCCAATCGAGAATGATGAGGTCGGGACGCTCATCGACAAGGAGTATGGGCACGTCCTCGCCGTCGGCGGTGATCCGGACAAGATAGTTCTCGGCCTCGAGGTTGTAGCGCAGGAGTTCCTGAATGGCCTCTTCGTCTTCGACAACCAGAATGGATGCAACCATGGCTTATGGTTCCTTGATCGCCGTCATGCTGGTCACATCCTTCTTGGGGCGGCTTTCAGCGATCGTCGAGCCATTGACCAGGTAGTGGATGTTTTCGGCGATGTTGGTGGTGTGGTCGCCGATGCGCTCAAGATTCTTGGCCCCGAACAACAGGTGGGTGCAGAGCGATATGTTGCGCGGATCTTCCATCATGTAGGTAAGGAGTTCCCTGAAGATTGAATTGTAGAGCGCATCAAGTTCCTCGTCGGAGCGCCAGACCTGCATGGCTTCGTCAAGATTTCGGCGCGTGTAGGCATCAAGAATGCTGTTCAGTTGATTTTGCGCCATGCTGCCCATGTGGGCAAGGCCTGTGGAAAGGCGGCGCGGCAGGGCTTCCGAAATGGCATGGGCGCGCTTCGCCGTATTCTTGGCGAGATCGCCGATGCGCTCGATGTCAGAGGCAACCCGGATCGCCACCATGATGTCTCGGAGGTCCTGGGCCATGGGCTGGCGCTTGGCAATTGTGGTGATGGCGCGCTCTTCCACCTGACGTTCGAGCACATCAATTTTGTCGTCATCACGGATCACCTGGTCGGCAAGGGTGAGATTGTGCTTGGTAAGTGCGGTCAACGCATTGGCCAATTGCACTTCGGCAAGCCCGCCCATTTCCACAATCATGCCGCGCAATTCGGCAATCTCGTCATCGAAGGATTTGACAATATGGTCCGACATTTCTCTCTCCTCAGCCGAAACGGCCGGTGATGTAATCCTGGGTGCGCTTGTCCCTGGGACTCGTAAATATCTGGTTGGTTTCGCCCTGTTCCACCAGAATGCCAAGGTGGAAAAAAGCGGTACGATCCGAAACGCGGGCCGCTTGCTGCATGGAATGGGTGACGATGATGATACAGTAGTTCTGCTTCAACTCGTCAATCAACTCTTCGATGCGGGCCGTGGCAATGGGGTCGAGCGCCGAACAGGGCTCGTCCATAAGAATGACTTCCGGATTGACGGCGATGGCGCGGGCGATGCACAGGCGCTGTTGCTGGCCGCCGGACAGGCCGGTGCCCGGATGCTGCAAGCGGTCCTTCACTTCTTCGAACAGGCTTGCCCGCTTCAGGCTCTCGACCACGATTCCTTCCAGTTCTGACTTCGACCTGGCCAGGCCGTGGATGCGCGGGCCGTAGGCCACGTTCTCGAAAATCGACTTCGGAAAGGGGTTGGGCTTCTGGAACACCATTCCGACACGGGCCCGAAGCTGGACCACATCGAGGTTCTTGTCGTGGACATCCTCGCCGTCGATCCTGATTGATCCCGTCATACGGCACGTCGGGATGGTGTCGTTCATCCGGTTGATGGCGCGGAGAAACGTCGACTTGCCGCACCCTGACGGGCCGATGAAGGCTGAGACGGCGCGGTCAGGAATGGTGATGGAAAGGTCATGGATGGCATGCTTGTCGCCATAGTAGACGTCGACATTGCTGGCCGTAACCTTGTCGACTCTGGTTTCCAAACCCACACTGTTTTGGAACAGGTCATTCATCTCACCACCGCCGTTCAAAATTTCTGCGCAGCACGATGGCCAGCGCATTGAGCACAAACAAAACCACAAGCAGCACAACAATGGCCGCAGCGGTGCGCGACTGGAACGCCTGTTCGGGCAGGTCTGACCACAGGAAGATCTGCACCGGCAGGACCGTCGCTGCATCGAATATCCCACCCGGCACATCGACGATGAAGGCGACCATGCCGATCATCAGAAGCGGTGCCGTTTCGCCAAGGGCCCGTGCGACGGCCAGAATTGTGCCGGTGAGAATGCCGGGCAAGGCCAGCGGCAGTACATGGTGGAAGACCGCCTGTTGGTGGGACGCGCCAACACCAAAAGCGGCTTCCTTGACCGATGGCGGCACCGAGCGGAGTGCGGCTCTTGAGGCAATGATGATAGTGGGCAACACGAGCAGCGCCAGAACAAGGCCGCCGACAAGTGGTGCAGAACGCGGCAGGTCGAAGAATGACAAGAAGACAGCAAGGCCAAGAAGACCAAAGACGATCGAAGGGACAGCCGCGAGGTTGTTGATGTTGACCTCAATCAAGTCGGTTAGGTGGTTGCGGCTGGCAAACTCTTCGAGATAAATCGCCGCCGCCACACCAAGCGGCAGTGACAACAACAGTGTCACGGCGATGGTCAGGAGCGAACCCGTCAAAGCGCCGCGAATGCCTGCCAATTCAGCCTCGCGGGAATCGCCATTGCTGAAAAAGGCCAGATTCAAACCCGTAGTCACAAGCCCCCGGTCGGAGAGTGTTTGCAGCCAGATAACCTCCTTGTCGGAGAGTTGGCGGCTGGCATTTTGATAGAACAGAACTGCGTCGTCCGACACCTGCAAGGGCACGGTCACCGTCTTGCCGATGAGGCCGGGATCGGCCACGACAAGGCTACGCAAGGCATCGGCAGCCCCTGACGACAGAAGACCCGTCAGTTTCTTCTTGTCAGCGCGATCAACAATGTCCGGGAAAAGGTCCCGCCAGGCGTCCTTGGCCAAGCCACCATAGTCGCCCTTGGCGGGTTCGTCGGCATCGACCTTGGCCGGGTCAATGTACACGCTTGCTGTTACTTGTTGCGTGGTGAAGGCCGGAATGCTGCGCGAGACAATGTCGAACAGCAGGAAGGCAAGGAAGAGTCCCGCCACCCCAAGTGCAAACAGTCCATAGACGCGAAAACGTTTTTCGGCGGAATGGCGGCGCGCCAAGTGCGCAGGGCTCAGCGTGTTGCGATGCTCAGTCATATTGTTCCCGGTATTTCTGCACAACGCGCAGGGCGATGTAGTTGAGAACCAGCGTGAACAGGAAAAGCACAAGACCCAAGGCAAAGGCCGACAATGTCTTGGCCGAATCGAATTCCTGGTCGCCAACCAGCAGCGTTGCAATCTGCACGGTGATCGTGGTCACGGCATCAAGCGGGTTGAATGAAAGGTTTGCCGCAAGACCGGCCGCCATCACCACGATCATGGTTTCACCGACCGCGCGCGATATGGCGAGAATAAAGGCCGAGACAATGCCCGGAAGGGCCGCGGGGAGCACGACGCGACGGATGGTCTCGGACTTCGTCGCACCCAGCGCTGATGAACCGTCACGGAGCGATTGCGGCACCGCGTTGATCACATCGTCAGACAAGGACGAGATCAAGGGAATGATCATCATGCCCATGACGAGGCCGGCGGCCAGTGCTGATTCCGAGGAGACGGAAAGTCCGATAACTTCCCCCATCCTGCGGATCAGCGGCGCCACTGTTAGCGCCGCAAAGAAGCCAAGAACGACGGTTGGAATGCCGGCCAGCAGTTCAAGAAGCGGTTTGGCGATGGCGCGGGCTTTCGGGGAAGCATATTCGGCAATGTAGATTGCCGACATCAACCCCAAAGGCCCCGCCACAATGACGGCAACCAGTGTGATCAACAGTGTTCCCGCCAGCAACGGGATGAAACCAAAACTCGGCGGTGCTGATGTGGGTGCCCAATGGCTGCCAAACAAGAATGATAGCAGCGGAATTTCGCGGAAGAAGTTAATGGCCTCGTAGAGGACCGAAAGCACAATGCCGATGGTTGTGAGAACCGCAACAGCGGAGGATGCCAGCAACAGCAACCAGACGATTTTCTCAAACAGGTTGCGGGCCCGAAAGCCCGAGACGAGACGTGTCGACAAAATGGCGGGGGCAATGACTGCGGCGGCGAGTGCCGCCCAGGCGATGAACAGAGGTGCCAGCACAGCGCCAAGCAAGCCCGCCGTTACGGCAGCGAGGATTGAGACGATTGCCAAGAGCAGCCCGTGATAGCTGGGGCGGGAATGCAGCCTCACGCCTGCGCTGCCCACTTCCAATGCTTTGGCACGCTGATGGCCAAGCAGAAATGCGGCGAAAACCACCGAGGCAATCAGCAAGGGAAAAACAAATGGCACGCGGCTTTTTTCCTGCAGAGAAGTTCCTGCCGTCAATCGGGGGCGACAACGGCAGGATCAAAAGGCGCGCCGGTACATCCGCAGCGCGCCCAGCTTGTTTAGTTCACGAGATCGGTGGTCAAGCTGGTCATCGCCTTGACGGCGGCGGCAGTTGCCGCCTTCATCTCGGCTGGCAACGGCACCAGGCCCTTGTCGGCAAGATAGCCATCTTCGCCAATGGCGGCGTCAGAGGCAAACTCCGCTACGAATTCGGCAATGCCGGGGACAACGCCGACATGCTGTTTCT
>JANNFZ010000140.1:0-2401 GCA_031380375.1 Hyphomicrobiales bacterium | reverse complement strand
CGCCATTCTCACCGCGGCAGGCGACAAATTTTTCTGCCCCGGCTGGGATTTGAAAGCAGCGGCTGGCGGCGAGGCGCCGGATTCAGATTACGGTGTTGGTGGCTTTGGCGGCTTGCAAGAACTGAAGGGCCTCAACAAACCGGTGATCTGCGCAGTCAATGGACTTGCTTTTGGCGGCGGTTTTGAAATCATGATTTCCTGCGACATCATCATTGCCGCGGAACACGCAACCTTCGCCTTGCCTGAAATCAATTCTGGCACAGTAGCCGATGCCGCCACCATCAAGCTGCCGCGCTTCATTCCCCATCATGTCGCCATGGAGATGCTGTTCACAGGCCGCCGCTTCGACGCGACCGAGGCTAAACATTGGGGAATCATCAACGAGATCGTTCCCGCCGCTGCTCTGATGACACGGGCCCGGGCGCTTGCGGCACAACTCGCCGAAGGGCCGCCGCTGGTTTATGCCTGCATCAAGGAAATTTCCCGCGAGACCCTGCACCTCACAATCCACCAGGCTTTCGACATGGTGACGAAGCGCAAACTTCCGAGTGTCGACAAGCTCTATTCTTCGGAAGACCAGTTGGAGGGTGCGAAGGCCTTTGCCGAAAAGCGCAAACCCGTGTGGAAGGGGAAATAGAGCCTACAAGTTCCGTCCCATGTAATCGCCCTTGCCGAGTTCAACGCCGTTGTGGCGGAGAATGTTGTAGGCGGTGGCCATGTGGAAATAGAATTGCGGCAGGGCGATGCGGTTGAAATAGAATTGGCCGGGCAAGGTTTTTTCCTCGGTGCGTGAAATGCGGATAGTCACATCACGGGTTGCCGCACCTTCAAAAGACTTCCGGTCGAGGCTTTCAAGGAAGGCGACGGTCTTGGCAATGCGGGCCTGCAGTTCGCCGAAGGTCTTTTCCTCATCTGGAAAGCTTGGAATGGCCGTGCCGCTGAGGCGCGCACCAGGACCTTTGGCGAAATCGGACGCGAGTTGCACCTGGCTCGTGAGATTGAGCATGTCGGGAAAAAGCCGGAAATTCAGCAAAACCTCAGGCTTGATCTTCTTGGCTTCGCAATGGGCATCAGCCTTTTTCAGCACCGCCGAGAGCGACTTCAGCCCGTGAAACAAAACGGGGACGGAAACATCATACATGCAATGGTCCTATCTGAGGGAGCCGCAGAAGCGTTGGATGCGCTGGCAGGCGTCTTCGAGTGTGGTTGTGGCCGTGGCATAGGAAATGCGGAAGAAGGGTGATGTGCCGAAGGCGGCACCATGAACGGCGGCTACACCCTCCGCAGCCAGTAGTTCGGTGACAAAATCCTCGTCGTTCCTGATGACATTGCCAGATGGCGCGGTCTTGCCGATCAGCCCGGCGCAGGAGGGATAGACATAGAATGCGCCTTCCGGCGTGGCACAAGTGATGCCCTTGGCCTGGTTCAACATGGAGACCACAAGATCGCGACGCTCTTTGAAAACTGTGTTGTGCCGTGCGATGAAATCCTGCGGGCCATTGAGCGCTTCCACCGCCGCCCATTGGGCGATTGAAGAAGGGTTGGATGTGGACTGGGATTGCAGCTTGGCCATGGCCTTGATGAGGGGCTCCGGACCTGCCCCATAACCGATGCGCCAGCCCGTCATGCAATAAGCCTTGGAAACACCATTCATGGTGAGGGTGCGTTCATAGAGCTTCGGCTCAATCTGCGCCAGGGTCACAAACTTGAAATCGTCATAGACGAGGTGCTCATACATGTCGTCGGTCAGCACCCAGACCTGCGGGTGCTGGACGAGCACGTCGGTCAACGCCTTCATCTCGGCATGGCTGTAGGCGGCACCTGAAGGGTTCGAGGGCGAATTCAGAATCAGCCACTTGGTGCGTGGCGTGATGGCCTTGGCGAGGTCAGCCGCCTGAAGTTTGAAACCCTTTGCCGATGGTCCTTGTACGATCACCGGAACACCGCCTGCGAGCAAGACGATATCGGGATAGCTCACCCAATAGGGGGCCGGAACAATCACTTCATCCCCTGGGTTGATTGTCGCCATCAAGGCATTGAAAAGAACCTGCTTTCCACCCGTGCCAACGGATACCTGCGAGGTTGTGTAATCGAGGCCATTCTCGCGCTTGAACTTGGCAACGATCGCCTTTTTCAGGTCAGGAATGCCATCGACGGCGGTGTATTTGGTCTTGCCCGCCCTGATGGCGGCGATTGCCGCGTCCTTGATATTGTCGGGCGTGTCGAAATCGGGTTCACCTGCGGCGAGGCCAATGACATTTTTGCCTTCGGCCTGAAGCGCCAGCGCCTTGTTGGAAATGGCAATGGTGGCCGATGGCTGGATGCGGTTCATTGCATCTGAGATAAAGCCCATGACTCGTTGCGGTACCTCGAAAGTTTCGCAGGCACTCATAAGGTTTTG
>JANNFZ010000139.1:0-2429 GCA_031380375.1 Hyphomicrobiales bacterium | reverse complement strand
CAGACGAGTCCGAACTCTGGACCGACATTTACGTGCAGGCTTGAGGGAGAAAAAAATGCCAACCATCCTCATGCCAGCGCTTTCCCCCACCATGGAAGAGGGCAAGCTATCGAAATGGCTGAAGAACGTCGGCGACATGGTGAAGTCTGGCGATGTATTGGCCGAAATCGAAACCGACAAGGCGACCATGGAAGTGGAAGCCATCGACGAAGGTCCGTTGACAGAAATACTCGTGCCCGCCGGCACCGAGGGTGTGAAGGTCAACACGCCGATTGCGGTTGTTGGGGAGGCGACCAAAGGGACCTCTCCCGCCCCTGCGGGGCACCCTCCCCAAGGGGGAGGGGACAATTCCCCGAAAGAACGTCCCCTCTCCACTGGAGAGGGTGGCGCGAAAGCGCCGGGTGAGGTCACTCAATTGCAAGATCCCGAAATCCCCGTCGGCACCGAAATGGTGACCATGACGGTGCGTGAAGCATTGCGGGCCGCCATGTCCGAAGAAATGCGTCGCGACCCCGATGTCTTCCTGATGGGCGAGGAAGTTGGCCAATACCAAGGTGCTTATAAAATCTCACAAGGCATGCTCGAGGAATTCGGTGACAAGCGGGTGATTGACACACCAATCACCGAACACGGCTTCACCGGCATTGCGGTGGGTGCGGGCTTTGCAGGGCTCAAGCCCATTGTCGAATTCATGACTTTCAACTTCGCCATGCAGGCCATCGACCAGATCATCAATTCCGCCGCCAAGACGCTCTACATGTCAGGCGGACAGATGGGCTGTTCGATCGTGTTTCGCGGCCCCAATGGTGCGGCGGCGCGCGTTGGCGCCCAGCACAGCCAGGACTATGCCGCATGGTATTCGCAAATTCCGGGCCTCAAGGTCGTCATGCCCTACACGGCCGCCGACGCGAAGGGCCTGATGAAGGCTGCCATCCGCGACCCCAATCCGGTGATCTTCCTCGAAAACGAAATCCTTTATGGCAAGAGCTTTGATGTGCCAAAGCTTGATGATTGGATTGTGCCGATCGGCAAGGCGCGGGTTGCGCGCGTCGGCCAGCATGTCACCATCGTTTCTTTCGGCATTGGCATGACTTATGCCCACGCCGCCGCCGACAAGCTCGCCGCCGAGGGCATCGAAGCCGAGATCATCGATCTCCGGTCGCTGCGTCCGCTTGATCTTGAAACGGTTCTCACATCGGTGCGCAAGACCAACCGCTGCGTCTGCGTGGAAGAAGGCTACCCCCGCTTCTCGGTAACATCGGAACTGGCTGCCGAAATCATGACGCATGCCTTTGATTATCTCGATGCACCGGTGGCGCGGGTGGCTGGCAAGGATGTTCCCATGCCTTACGCCGCGAACCTCGAAAAACTGGCGCTGCCCAACGCCGACCAAGTTGTGGCTGCGGTAAAAGGAGTTCTCTATGTCTAAGAAGCCCGACGACCGCGGTCATCACCACCACGATCATTCCCACGAGACCCACCCCCATCAATTGCAGCCGCCGCATGCAGTTTTCCATGATGAGAAGGCCGGAGAAATCGCCAGGGCGTGGATCAGCAATGGCAATCTTTCGCTGTCGCTGCATGCCATGGCATTCGGCAAGCCTGATGTTTGGGGCCAAGTGCTGGCAGGCATGGCGCAACAGGTGGCGGCGTCGATGGAGGAAATGGGCCACGGCACAACGGCGTCCAATCTCGACATCATCCGCAAGACATTGTCCGAAGGCCTGAACAAGGCCGCCGCACAATCATCCGTTCTCGCCAACAAGTCCTGATCAGTCCACGGAGCTTTCCATGCCCGTCCAAGTTTTGATGCCCGCTCTCTCTCCCACCATGGAGAAGGGCAAACTTGCCAAATGGCTGAAGAAGGAAGGCGACAAGGTTAAATCGGGCGACATTCTCGCCGAGATTGAAACCGACAAGGCCACCATGGAAGTGGAAGCCATCGATGAAGGCACGCTGGGCAAGATCATGGTTGCCGAGGGAACCGACGATGTTCCCGTCAACACGCCAATTGCGGTGATCTTGGGTGATGGCGAGAAGATGGGGGATGTTGTCGCAACCACCCCAAAAGTCATACCCCACCCGACGCCCATGGCGTCACCCTCCCCTGCCGGGGGAGGGATGGTCGTAGTTCATCCTGCCCCGCCTGCGGGGGAGGTGGCGCGCAGCGCCGGAGGGGGAACGCGCGTCTTCGCCTCTCCTCTTGCCCGTCGCCTCGCCAAACAGAAGGGCATTGATCTCGCAGCACTCAAGGGCTCCGGCCCCCACGGTCGCATTGTTTCGAAGGACGTGGAGAACGCCAAGCCGGGTGCCGTACTATCAACTAAGCCCGCCACGGCGTTTGCGGCACCGCCATCTGATGAATCCGTTCTCAGGAACTTCGCGCTGGGTTCCTATGACCTCGTGCCCCACGACGGCATGCGCAAGAT
>JANNFZ010000138.1:0-4783 GCA_031380375.1 Hyphomicrobiales bacterium | reverse complement strand
GTTGCGAATGATTTGAAGCTTCTTTGCCGTGGGAATTGCCGTAGCAATCTGAGAGTTGAAATTATCCAGTTCGTTCTTTTCGATCAATTTGATGCGCCCAGCTTCTTTCCCAATGTCTTCAAGATTTAGGACTCCCTTACTTTTGTCAAACAGCACACAGCTTCGAACGACGCACGAGAAAAAATTTGCTTCACCATTAAAGAAGAAAAACTGCGAAAGGCCATCTACCAAGTCTCTGTTCTTGATGACAAATGCTCTGTCCGCGAAACGCCACCAGATGTCAAACGAAGCGCGCGCCAAACGCAATACGCTTGTCAGTTCTTCCAGATGAACCTTTAGTCCAGCTTCGCTTGTTGGCGACACCCGTTACCCCCGCATGCGCTTTCCCTCGGGGTCAAACGGGGGATCGGTGATGATCCGCGCTTTGCGCATTTCGCCGATGATTTCGATTTCGAACTCGCCAGCAGCGACAAGTTCCTTCGGCACGTAGCCTTGCGCCATGGACTTGTCGACATAATGCGCAAAGCCACCTGATGTGACCCAGCCCACGATCTTGCCCTTGTGAAAAATAGGTTCATCGCCCAGCACGTCGGCGTCGGTTGCCTCGACGATCATCGACACGCGGCGCAATTTGCCCCCCGTTCGTTTTTCTTCCATCGCGGCCTCGCGGCCGATGAAATCATTCTTGTTGAGATCAATAAAACGATCCATGCCCGCTTCGAACCCGCCATAGATGGGACGCAACTCGCGGTACCACGTCGGGAAGTTCTTTTCGAGGCGCATCGACAAAAGTGCGCGCATGCCGAAGGTGATGATGCCATGGGACGCGCCCGCCTTGAGGATCTCGGCATAGAGGCGGCGCTGGTATTCCGGGGTCACCCAGATTTCATAACCAAGATCGCCCGTATAGGTGACACGGTTGATGAGGGCCGGACAATTGGCAATGTCCATGGCGCGGTGGTCCATGAACTTGAAACCGGCGTTTGAAACGTCTTCGTCGGTCAGGGCCTGCAACACCTCCCGCGACTTGGGCCCGGCGATGGAAAGACCGACAAGCCCCATGTCAAGGCGTTCTATCCTGACCGATCCATCGGCGGGCAAATGCGCTTCCAGCCAGCGCATGTGATAAATCTGCGCCTGCGAGGAACCCCACATGTAGAACTTTTCGTCACCGGCTTTTGCAATGGTGAAATCGCCAATGAGTTTGCCTTGCGGATTGAGCATGGGTGTCAAAATGAGTCGGCCTGTCTTCGGCATCTTGTTGGTCATCATGCGCGAGAGAAAAGCCTCGGCACCTGAACCGGTGAAGCGGTACTTGGCAAAGTTGGCAATCTCGGTGACGCCGACGCCATTGCGCGTGCCCAGCACCTCAGCCTTCACGTGGCTGAAGTCGTTGGAGCGGCGGAAGGAAACAATATCCTTGGGCTCCACACCTTTCGGCGCAAACCACAGCGGCGTTTCGAGGCCCCAGCTGTCGCCCATCACGGCACCCTGTTCGCGCATGATGTCATAAAGCGCTGTGGTCTGCTGCGGCCTTCCCGCCGGCAGTTCTTCGTTGGGGAAGCGGATGGAGAAGCGGCGCGAATAGGTTTCGCGCACTTTTTCGTTGGTGTAGCTGCGCGTGGCCCATTCGCCATAGCGCGCATTGTCCATGGCCCACACGTCGAAACCCGGATCGCCATGCGCCATCCATTGCGAAAGCGCGAGGCCAACGCCGCCGCCCTGCGAAAAGCCGGCCAGAACACCGCAGGCCAGCCAGTAGTTCTTCAAACCCTGCACCGGACCAACCAGCGGGTTTCCGTCAGGCGTGAATGTAAAGGGTCCGTTGATGACGCGCTTGATGCCGGCCTTGGCCAGTGCCGGAAAATGCTGGTAGCCAAGTTCGAGATTGTGCGAGATGCGGTCGAGGTCCGGCTGGAACAATTCGCGGCCAAAGTCCCAAGGTGTTTCGCGTGGCTGCCATGGCCGGCAATCCTGTTCATAGGTGCCGAGCACCAGGCCCGAGCGCTCTTGCCGCATGTAGATTTCAGATTTGAAATCGATGATGTGCGGCAGTTCGTGGCCGCGTTCCTTGTTGAAGGCGACGACCTCGGGCATGTCGTCGGTCACCAGGTATTGGTGGGACATGGCCAGAACCGGCAGCTCAAGGCCAACCATGCGGCCGACTTCGCGGGCCCACAAGCCGCCGCAATTCACCACGTGTTCGGCGTGGATGTTGCCATTGACGGTGATCACATCCCATGTCCCGTCGCTGCGGGGTTTTAATTCAGTGACCCGGCAACCCTGGTAGATTTCCGCTCCCCCAATCCGTGCTGACTTGGCGTAGGCATGGGTTGTGCCTTCGGGGTCGAGGTTGCCATCGGCGGCATCAAGCATGGCACCCACGAAATATTTTTCTTCGAGCAGGGGATTGAGCTTCTTTGCCTCCGCCATGGAAAGCATTTCCGTTTCAAGGCCAAGATATTTGGCGCGCGCATGGGCCATCTTCAGCCAATCCATGCGGTCCTTTGTGTCGGCGAGAATGAGGCCGCCGGAGCGGTGAAGGCCGCAGGCCTGGCCGGAGATTTTTTCAAGCTCGTCGTAAAGTCCGATGGTGTAGCCTTGCAGCTTCGCCACATTGGGATCGCCGTTCAGGGTGTGAAAGCCGCCTGCCGCATGCCAGGTGGAGCCGCACGTGAGAATGTCGCGTTCGACCAGCACCACGTCTTTCCAGCCCACTTTGGTGAGGTGATAGAGCACCGAGCAGCCCACCACACCGCCACCAATAACCACCACCTGCGCTGTCGATTTCATGGGAAACTCCGAATTGCTTGTTGCGGGTGAAGCTAGCCGCGCGGGCCCGCGCCCGCAATGCGGGCAAGCGGTGAAATCCCCTCACCAAAAATAAAAAAAGCCCCGCAGGATCAGTGCGGGGCCGGAGAAAACGGTAGCGGGGAAGCTTAGATGGCTTCCTTGACTTCCTTGGCGGCGCGGAACGCCAGCTTCTTGGATGCCTTGATCTTGATCTGCTCGCCGGTCATTGGATTGCGGCCAAGGCGGGCCTGACGGTGGCGGACCTGGAAAATACCCAGACCCGTGACGCGGACCTTGTGGCCCTTCTTCAGGTTCTTCACAGTGAGTTCAACGAAGTTGCCGAGCAGTTCAGTCATGCCCTTCTTCGACATTTCGTGCTTCTCCGCCAACTCGGCGGCGATCTTCGAAAGGGCGATCGTTTCAACTTTTTTGTCAACCATGGTCAGTCTCCTTTGGGGTGGCGAATCAAGTGTGACCGAATGGTTACCGCAACTGGTGAGTCGTGAAAACCCTTATTTTTCGCGGCTATTTTGAATCGCCCGTGAAATAACATAGGAAAACCGGGGTTAACTTTTCGTTAACACTTATGGCATCCACAAAACAACGTAAATTCATATAGTTATAGTGCAGTTGGCAAGTCAGCGGACAAAATCGGCATGGTTTTTGAGGGCAATGGGCGGAAGCCCATGTTTGGCTGCAAAGGCATCGAGATTGGCGCGCCTGGCCGTCACATTGCTGTCACCCGACATGTTTTGGGCATGAATGCGGATATCGACGACAGGCTTTTTCAAGTGGCGCAGACGATGCCCGGCGCGGGCCACACGCAGATACCAATCCCAATCCCAATAGTAGGGCAGGGCCTTGTCGAAGGCGCCGAGCGTCTCATGCAAGCTGCGGGCATAGCACACGGCGGAAATGAGAATCGTGTTGTCACGCATCAATGAATGCGCATCGGCATCCTGGCTGAAAATGAGGGGCTGTGCTTCATCCGGAAAACGCATTTCACCATCGGCGAATACAAATTCGCTTGTCGCAAGTGCCGCCGCCGCCAGGCCCAGGAATCCGCGGTCGATCCATTGGTCGTCATCATCAAGGAATGCGATGAATGTGCCGCGCGCCGCACCCACACCGAGGTTGCGGGCGGCAACGGCACCGCGCTGCTGATTGTCGAGAACGCCGATGCGCCGGTCCTGGAAAGTGGTGACGGGATCGCCGCCGTCATTGACGACCAACAATTCGAAATCGCCATAATCCTGGGCCAACACTGAGCGCACGGACTCTGCAAGAAAGTCCGGCCGGTTGCGGGTGGGGATGATGACCGTGAACACGACAGTTTACGTCGCCTTGCCCGGCATGGTTTCATTTGTCCCGATGCGCGCCGCCACAAAGCTGTGGTTCAGCTCGCAGCGCGTCGCCAGTTCATGCAGCTTTGGATAGCTGCCTTCGGGAAAAAGTTCCACGACCCGGAGTTTCAGGTGGCCGATCATGCAAGCCGTCATGACATCGGCGTGGCTCATGTGTTCGCCCACCAGCCAGTGGCTGCTCGCTGCCTTGTCCAATGCGGCAAGGCCGGTTTCGATTTGGGTGATGCAGCGCTGTTCGAATTTTCCGTTGCGCTCGCGGCCCTCGTTGAAAAAGCGCTCCAGTGTCAGGTTCACGACCTTTTCAGCGCTGCCATGGGCAATGGCAACGAGTTGCAGAATGCGCCGGCGGTCGGCACCTTCCCGCGGCACCATGGCGCGATTGGCACCCGCCGTTTCGTCCAAATGATCAATGATGGCACCGCTGTCAATCAGCACCTCGCCACTGTCAAGAATGAGGGCAGGAACACGCCGCAGGGGATTGATGGATTTGAGATAGTCAAAATCGCCGAACACTGAAAGCGGATTGATAACTAGTGCAGACGCATTCAATCCTGAAGTTGATGTGGATACCTGCCGTCTTCTGAATGAGGCTCCGAGATGCCCCCATTGGGGCGTGCCAGGCCACC
>JANNFZ010000108.1:0-5560 GCA_031380375.1 Hyphomicrobiales bacterium | reverse complement strand
CATAGCCTTGCATCTTGAAGCCGCGGCCATCAACGACGAGCGAGGCTCCTTCCTTGACGCCAAGGTCGATATAGCCCTTCACCTTGTCATAGTGTTGCTTGGTCACAAGCGGGCCCATGTCGGCGTCAGCATCGGTGCCGGGTCCGATCTTCAGTGCGCGGACTTTCGGCTCAAGTTTCTTGAGCAGTATTTCAGCAGTACCCTCACCGACTGGAACAGCAACCGAGATTGCCATGCAGCGCTCGCCGGCCGAACCATAGGCCGCACCCATGAGGGCATCGACGGCCTGGTCCATGTCGGCGTCCGGCATGATGATCATGTGGTTTTTGGCGCCGCCCAAGGCTTGCACGCGCTTGCCGTTGGCTGTGCCCGTTGAATAAATGTAGCGGGCAATGGGTGTTGAGCCCACAAAGCTCACAGCGGAAATGCCGGGATGATGCAGAATGGCATCGACGGCTTCTTTGTCGCCATGGACAACGTTGAACACACCATCCGGCAAGCCTGCTTCCTTGAGCCATTGGGCCATCAGCAGCGAAGGCGAGGGATCACGCTCCGAAGGCTTCAGGATGAAGCAATTTCCGGCGGCAAGGGCCGTCGGGAACATCCACATCGGCACCATGGCCGGGAAATTGAACGGCGTGATACCAGCGACAACACCGAGCGGCTGGCGCGTCGACCACGAGTCAACCCTGGTGCCGACGTTTTCAGTGTATTCGCCTTTGAGAAGTGTTGGGGCGGCGGTGGAAAATTCAACGACTTCCATGCCGCGCTGCACTTCGCCCATGGCATCCGAGAGGACTTTGCCATGTTCCGCGGTGATCGAAGCGGCGAGCTCCTTGGTGCGTGACTCGAGAATGCGCAGGAATGCGTTGAGGATGCGCGAGCGGCGGAGCGGCGTGGTGTTGGCCCAGCCGGGTGCGGCGGCCTGGGCTGCCTTCACGGCCATATCCATTTCGACGGCCGTTGCCAAACCGAGCTTGCCGGTCTTCTCGCCTGTGGCTGGATTGTAAACGTCTGAAGCGCGTGGACCCGTGCCTGCAACTTCCTTGCCGTTGATCCAGTGATGAATAGCCTTGACCATAGTGTCTCTCCCTTTTCCGCAGCCTCTGTGCGCTTTTCTAAAATTCACATCAAGATGAGGAATTGCGCTTTCGTTGTGCAAATATTATAGTATCGGAATGGACTGGGACAATCTCCGCGTTTTTCTCGCCATCGCCAGGGCAGGGCAAATTCTGGCCGCCGCCAAGGCCCTGCATCTCAATCACGCAACAGTGGCGCGGCGACTTGATGCGCTGGAAACCGCGCTTAACATCAGGCTCTTTGAGCGTCGCACCACCGGCACCATTCTCACGCCAGCTGGCGAGAGCCTGCTCATCCGGGTCGAGCGCATGGAATCGGAACTCCTCCAGGCCGATGCGGCCTTGCCTGCAACGGGTGCTGAGTTAAGCGGCACGGTGCGCGTTGGCGCGCCCGATGGTTTCGGCACGTTTCATCTTGCGAGCGTGCTGGCGCAATTGGCCAATCGTCATCCGGGCCTCACCATCCAGCTTGTGCCATTGCCGCGTTCCTTCTCGCTGTCGCGCCGCGAGGCTGACATCATCGTTACCATCGAGCGTCCCAAACTTGGCCGCGCCATCATCAAGAAACTCACGGACTATTCCCTCAGCGTCTATGCGGCGCAAAGCTACCTGGAACGCCACGGCGCGGTGCGCGGCCTTGATGACCTGAAGGACCGGCTGTTCATCACTTATGTTGAAGACATTGCCTATTCGCGGGCGCTTGATTACACGGCGGAACTCGGAAAACTTATGCCGCGCCACTATGAGTGCGGCAGTGTGGTGGCGCAGATGGAGGCGGTGCGGGCTGGCGAAGGCATTGGCATTCTCCACGACTATGCGGCAGCGCGGCACCCGGAATTGAAACGCATCTTGCCCGACATGGCTTTCTCGCGCACCTACTGGCTGATGTCCCATCCCGACAGCCACGATACGCGGCGCGTGGCAGCGGTCTATGCGGCGATTGTCGAGAGCGTGCGGGATAGGCGCATGGAATTCGTGCGGAGTTAGAGTCGTTCAACCTTCTCCCCTTGCGGGAGAAGGTGCCGAGCAACACTTGTTGAGAGGCGGAAGAGGGGTATTGTTGAGCCCAACCCCTCTCCTGGCCCGCCTGCGCCAGTGGCTTCGGCGGTCCACCCTCTCCCGCAAGGGGAGAGGGTTGAAAGGTGTAGATCAAATATTTCCTTCGCGCTGCATGTGTGCAAGCGGCAGGGCCACAAGCGGATCATCTTTCGCGTTGTGCGCCAATACGCCACGCACCGCCTCGCAATCGATTTTCATTTGCGTGATCAACTCACCAACCGAGGCAAAGGTCTTGTCGCCACGGATCATCTCGTGGAACGACACCATCAGCGTCCGCCCATAAAGGTCAATGTCCTGGTCGAGCAGATAGACTTCGAGAAACGTGCGGTTGGTGTTGAAGGTGGGACGATCACCGAAATAGCCGGCCCCCTGCCACAATGCAGCCTGCGGATTTGCAGCGTCGCGCACATCCACCGCATAAATGCCGCGAAAGGGCTCGGCACCTGGATCGAGAATGATGTTTGCGGTGGGAAAGCCAATGGTGCGGCCGCGCTTGTCGCCATGCACTACTTCGCCCATGACAATCCAGCGATAGCCGAGTTCCCGCGCCGCACTTTCCACATGGCCGCGCCGCAAGGCTGAACGGATGGAGCTGGAAGCAAAGGGCGCCTTGCCATCGCCGTCATCGGTCACCTGCTCGACTGACGTGACACCAAAGCCATGCAGCCTGCCAGAGGCCATAAGCGTTTCCGGACTGCCGCGCCTGCCTTTGCCGAAATGAAAATCATAGCCCGTCACCACATGGGCAACGGCCAGTCGTTCCACCAGTTCACGGTGCACAAAATCCTCAGGCGTGCTGGTTGCCGTCGCTTCATCGAAATCCACGGTGGCCACAAAATGCGCACCCAGTGCCGCTGCCAACCGATCTTTCAAGGGTTTCGGTGTGAGGCGAAAGACTGGTTCCGAGGGTTTGAAATGGGAGCGGGGATGGGGCTCAAATGTCAAAAGCCCCCACTTGCAACCAAGCCTTTGGGCCTCGCGCTCCGCCGTCTTCAACAGTTCCTGATGGCCGCGATGCAGGCCATCAAAATTACCGATGGCCACCACATGGCCCTTGAGATCTGGCGAAACCGCATCGCGCGGCGAGACAACCCGCATGAAAACCCGACTTGACTTGCCGGGCGTTCAGTTGGGGCGGGACGGCACGAAGACCAAGGCTTCGCCCTCCACCACCGTTTTCCCGGCGACTTCACATTTGCAATGGAATTGGGCGCGCTTCCTGGTCAAGTCAAGGCCCACCACCCGGGCGGTGGTGGTCACAGTGTCGCCAATGCGCTCGGGCGAAAGGAACCTGAGTGTTTGCGATATGTAAATGGCCCCGGGCCCTGGCAGTTTGGTGCCGATCAGGGCCGAGATATAGCCGGCCGACAACATGCCATGGGCTATGCGTGATTTGAAAAATGTCTTTGCGGCGTAATGCTCGCTGAGGTGCAAGGGATTGCGGTCGCCCGTCACTTCGGCAAAGGCTGTGATGTCGGCGGCTGAAACTGTCTTGCCAATGCTCGCTTCCATGCCGACGCTCAAGTCTTCAATGAAGTAGCCGTGCATCGCCATGCTTCCCTCGTGTTGCAATGCAGCATAGCACAGGGAATTGCAGTCTCAAGGGCAGGATAGCAAGTAACTTGAGTTTCAGGCCCAGGTGAGATCGGCAACAGTGCGCAAGATGCGGGCCCTGGGTATGGCCTTGCGAATGGCGGCATCGGGATCCTTGTCCGCGTGATCGTCGAGGCCCGTCACAAACACGCAAGCCATGTCCTGGTTTGCCGCTCCCTTGATATCAGTCTCCGGGCCGTCGCCAATGGCAAGGATCGCCTCGATCGGCACGTCATGGTCGCGGATCGTGGCGGCGCGGCGGCGGGCGAGGTCGTAAATCGGTTTGAAGGGCTTGCCCGCCATTTGCACCGTGCCACCCAGCTTTTCGTAAGCCTCGGCGAGCGCTCCGGCGCAATAGAGAAGTTGCGCACCCTTGCGCACCACCTTGTCGGGATTGGCACAGATGAAGGTGAGATTGCGCGCCCGGATGTCGGCGAGAAGGGACGTGTAGTCGGCGGGCGTTTCGCGCGTATCGTGGTAAAGCCCCGTGCAGATCACGGCGGTTGCGTCCGCCAGGGGCACACGGCTAATCGCCAGGCCGTCAAATATCGAAGCGTCGCGTTCAGGCCCGAGATGAAAGAACTTGCCCTCATGCTGTTGCTGCATCAGATCGCGTGTGACATCGCCCGACGTCACGGCGGCATCATAGCAATTCCCGGGCACGCCAATGTCGTCGAGCTGACGTGTCAGGCCTTTCGTGCTGCGCGGTGAATTGCTGACCAGGATGACGGTGCCACCCAAAGCGCGGTGGCGCTGCAACGTGTCGACGGTTGCGGAGTTGGGCTCCACGCCATTGTGCAAGACCCCCCAGATGTCACAGAACCACACAGGATATTGCAGCGAGAGATCATGCATCGGCAGCGCTATTCGGCGGCGGCGCTGAATGTATCCTGCCCGGCGGTGGCTTCGCGGCGCACGCGGCGGGGCTCGGCAAAAGCTGGTCCGCTGGCAAAACGTGCGATGCGGGCGATCTGACCGGCCTGTGTGGCTGTTGTAACCTCGGACACCACCACATGTACGCCAAGGGCGCGCGCCGCCTGCACGAAGCCCGCGATGCCTTTTGACATCTTGGGTTCGGAGCCAACACTTGCAGCGGAAACGCCGACCAGGTGGACATTGAGCTTTTCAAGCGACGCAAGATCAAGGCCTGAGACCGAGGCATTGCTGAGGCTGAGATTGATCCCGGAACGGGCGAGATAGGCGAGGCCTTCAAGGGCCGAAGACGGCAGGCTCGCCAACACCGCATGGGGCAGGTCGACAATGAGGCCGGCACCCGTCTCGGGGTCCTCGGCGCGGAGTTCGATAATGGTGCGCAGCACGGCGTGCATCGACAGTGTGGCAGCACCGACTGACACGATCAGGCCGAGTTTCGGATCGCGGGCCCGCAGGCGGCGGAGCAGCGCCAGGGTCTCGCGTGCCAGATGGAGGTCAAGGCCTGGGCGAAGGCCCGCCTTGTCGGCGGACTGGTTGATCTGTTCCTGCGAGAGGTCGGGGCCATTCGCCGTGGCCATGGTGTAGTGCAGGCGGTAATGCGCGGTCTTGCTCGAGAACAGGTCGATGATGGGTTCAAGTGAAAGCTGGAGCGAGTCCACATAGGCTGGTGCTTCGATCTGTTGATCCTGCAGGTCCTCTTCCGGTTGCGGCGGCAGGGGCGGCTGGTAGGCCGCAATCGACGGGGTCATTGCAGGTGCTGGTTCGCGGTAATGCTGTTCGACAGGCCGTGACATCAAATGACGCATGGTGTCGGCGAGATGGGCATGGCTTTGGCGCAAGTCATTGAAGCCGGCGGCGATTGAGTTGCCCATGGCATTGTGCTCACTGCGCATGAC
>JANNFZ010000098.1:0-4426 GCA_031380375.1 Hyphomicrobiales bacterium | reverse complement strand
GAATTCCTGAAACGGAGGACGCTGATTTTACAAGATGGCCTCGTCCTTCATGACCGTACCCGCATTGCCGATCCGGCAATCGATGCAGCGGAAGTCCTGGCATGGCTGGAGCGGCCATGATCCTGATCGGCCTCGGCAGCAATCTTGAAGGTCCTTGGGGAACCCCGCGCACGACCGTGCTGCGGGCATTTCAAGCGCTCAACGCCGGGCCCGTTCATCTCGTTGCCGTGTCATCACTTGCCACAACCGAACCATTTGGCCGCAAGAACCAGCCAGAATTCGTCAATGCTGTGGCTGTAATAGCGACCCACCTCTCACCCGATGCCCTGTTGCACCGCCTGCACATGATCGAAAAACAAGCGGGCCGGAGACGCGGGTTGCGCTGGGGCCCACGCACCCTCGATCTGGATCTCCTCGATTACAACGGCTTGGTACGCCAGCGCCGCCAGCGTTCGATCAAGCCCTTGGTCCTTCCGCACCCCGGCATCATCGAACGGCTCTTTGTCCTGCAACCGATCTCCGAAATCGCACCGCGCTGGCGGCACCCTTTGACCCACCAGAGCGCCCGGTTCATGATCCGGAAACTATCCCGCTTAGCTTGACCTTAAAGCGCCAAGGCGCAAGTTTCTGGCTTGGATGCGAGCCTTCCTTGCGTTGGTGGTAAAGTATGAAGTTCTTTCTTTTTGCAGCAGCTGCGTCTGCCGCTTTGTTGCCGGAGCAGGTTTTGGCGCAACAGCTTGCATCCAATTTTGGCGGCGTCGAAATCATCGGCGGCATGATGGATGAAGCGCCGGTGCTTTCGGCAGAAACCTTGCCCAATGACATTGACCTGACGCCGCGCGTTGTGGCCTTTGACCGCCCCATGGCACCGGGTTCCATTCTCGTGCGCACCCAGACCCGCGAACTCTATTTCATCCTCGGCGATGGCAAGGCATTGCTTTATCGCGTCGGCGTTGGCCGCGAGGGCTTCACATGGACTGGCAAAAACCGCATCACCGGCAAAACCGTGTGGCCGGACTGGCGCCCGCCGGAAGTGATGATCGAGCGTGAAATGAGCAGGGGCAAGTTCATTCCGGCTTTTATGCCCGGCGGGCCGGACAACCCGCTTGGTGCCCGCGCGCTTTATATCGGCGAAACCGAATTCCGCATTCATGGCACCACCCAGCCGTGGAGCATTGGCCGCGCAGTTTCATCGGGCTGCATTCGCATGCTGAATGCGCATGTCATTGATCTTTTTGACCGCGTTGCAATTGGTGCCGTAGTCATCGTCGAGTAAATATTCGCGCAAGCCTTGCCGTCTAAACGCTCCCTTAACCTAAACGCGCCAATTTACCATGATAGTAAGTTCGGAGTTTGTGCGTATGCGTATCCCTAGGTCTCGTGGCCGGCTTTGCCGCATGGCTGCCCAGTTGTTCATCACAGTTGCTGCAACATCGATGCTGGCGGCATGTTCGAATTCAATCGAACGCTTTTCAAACGCTTATAACAATCCCTCGGATACGGACCCTGTCTATACGGCGTCGGTTCCGCAGAAAGTTCAAAAACCTGCGTACCAACGGCCGACCTATCAGGCCGCAAGTGCTGACGAAACAATCATCGAAAGCCCCGTGGCCAAGGCCCCGCTGCCCATGCAGCAGCCGTCTTATGACTATGAGCAGAGCTACAAAAAGACCTACAAGCAGCCGGCCTATGCGGCGACGAGACCCCGCGTGAAGCTCAATCAGCTGCCGCCGCCTGAAGAAGAAGTGGCGCTGGTTGAGGAGTCGGTTGACGAGCCTGTGGCAAAGAAGCTGCCCTTCAAGGTTAAATCCTCATCATCCGGTGAGAATGAACAGCCAATTCTGAAGTTGAAGAAAAGAAAGATCATCGTTGCTGACGCCGAAGAGCCGGTGGTGGTCAAGTCGAAGTCCAGGGGCGGCTTGCACACGGTTGGTTCCGGCGAGACACTTTATTCGCTTGGCCGCACCTACGGCATTTCGCCCTTTGTCATTGCCGATGCCAATGGTCTTTCCCACGACCAGACCTTGCGGCTTGGCCAGCAGGTCAAGATTCCCGGGGCCCGGAAAATTATGGCTGCCGCGGAACCTGAGACCACCGATGCGGTTCAGGAAGAAACGCCGGTTGCCCCCAAACTGAAATTGAAAAAGAAGGCGCCATTGTCGCTCGCCGAAGACGAGCAGGTGACGGATGACACCGACCAGCAGGTTGCCACTGACGAGCCCGTTGTGAAGCCCAAGGCAATCGAAAAATCCCAGGAACAGATTGCCGAAACGCCAACTCCGGCCTCAGGCATGAGCCTGCGCTGGCCGGTCAAGGGCAAAATCATCTCGGGCTTTGGTCCCAAGGCCAATGGCTTGAAAAATGAAGGTATCAACATCGCGGTGCCTGAGGGCACGTCGATCCGCGCTGCCGATGGCGGCGTCGTTGCCTATGCCGGAAGCGAACTAAAGGGCTATGGCAATCTCGTGCTGATCCGCCATGCCGGTGGTTACGTCACGGCCTATGCCCATGCCAAGGAATTGCTGGTGAAGCGCGGCGACACCGTGAAGCGCGGCGACATTATCGCCAAGGCTGGCCAGACCGGTGCCGTTTCAAGCCCGCAATTGCACTTTGAAGTCCGCAAGGGTGCTACCGCCCTTGATCCGATCAAGAATCTTGCATCCGTGACGGCGATGAACTGATCGAAAAAGCGAGACCCTGCAAAGGTGAGGCCCGTGCATGTCGCGGGCTTTGTCTTTTTGGCCAGAGGAATTGCGACGGACCCTTCGAGGTCCACTGCGTGGGCACCTCAGGGTGAGGAAACCCTCAAGCTGAGGTACATTGCGCAGCAATGCCTCGAAGCATTGTCAGTCCAGTTTCGTGCCCAGCTTGCCAGCCAGGTCCTGAATCAATTGCCAGGCGACACGGCCGGAGCGCGCACCCCTGGTGACCGACCATTCGATGGCCGCAGCCCGCAGGTCGGTCGTTGATATCTTGAGTTTGAAATGGCGCGCATAGCCTTCAACCATATCAAAATAATCATCTTGCGAACAATTGTGAAAACCGAGCCAAAGGCCAAAACGGTCGGACAGGGAAACCTTCTCCTGCACGGCTTCAGAAGGGTTGATGGCGGTCGAGCGTTCGTTCTCGATCATGTCGCGGGGCAGCAAGTGGCGGCGATTGCTTGTGGCATAAAAGATGACATTGCCGGGTCGGCCTTCTAGCCCGCCATCAAGGGCAGCTTTCAGGGATTTGTAGGATGTATCCTGGGCATCGAAGGAAAGATCGTCACAAAAGACGATGAAGCGGAATTTGGTAGCCGGACGCAACAAGCCCATCAGCAGGGGCAGCGAGGCAATGTCTTCACGGTGGATTTCGATGATCTTGAGGATGCCCTTGACCTCGGTATTGACGGTTTTTTGCGCGGCCTTCACGAGCGATGACTTGCCCATGCCGCGCGCCCCCCAGAGAAGCGCGTTGTTGGCGGGGTAACCGGCCGCGAAGCGCCTTGTATTTTCCAGCAACTGGTCCCGGGTCAAGTCAATGCCCTTGAGCAATGCAAGATCAACGCGGTTGACTTTATCCACGGCCTCAAGCCCTGGTGGCGTGGCCCGCCAGACAAAAGCCTCATGGGCGTCGAGGTCCGAAGCGGCTGGCACTTCCGGTGACAGACGGTCGAGTGCTGCGGCAATGCGCCTCAAATATGCAAGTTTTTTGCCCATTTTCACGTTCCGAAATAAAAGCCCTGTGCAACTTGAGCAGGGCCTATTCCATCGCTATATAGCGCGCAACCTTTTCATGGGGACGAGAATCCCCGCAGCAGGAGAATTCCATGTTTATCACTGAAGCCTATGCCCAATCCATTAGCGCGCCCGGTGCCGGTGATTTTCTGGGCATGGTCCTGCCGCTCGTCCTCATCATGGGTGTTTTTTATTTTCTGCTCATCCGCCCGCAGCAGCGCAAGGCCAAGGAACACCAGGCCATGCTCGGAAAAGTCGGCAAGGGCGATGTGGTCGTCACCAACGGTGGCTTGATCGGCAAAGTGGTGCGGGTGGTCGATGACCAGGAATTGCTGGTGGAAGTCGGCGAGAATGTGAAAGTACGCGTGCTCAAGGCGGGCCTCAGTGATGTGCGCGCCAAGGGCGAACCGGCGAAGTAAGGCGCAAACCCGTGCTCCGAATCAGCCGCTGGAAATCCTTCTCCATGCTGGCAGTTGTGCTGATTTCAGTATTGCTGTCGCTCCCCAACATTCTCAGCCCCAGCCAACAGGCTGCCCTGCTGCCCTATGGCCTCAAGCCCATGACGCTGGGTCTTGACTTGCAGGGTGGCTCCAACGTGCTGCTCGAAGTTGACCGCCCCGACATGATGAAACAGTTGCAGCAGCAGCTGGCCAGCGACGTGCGTTCCGCACTTCGTGACGCAAAGATCGGTTATGGCGGCATACAGC
>JANNFZ010000084.1:0-3879 GCA_031380375.1 Hyphomicrobiales bacterium | reverse complement strand
TTTAAAGATCTCCGGCGAAGTCCTGATGGGTGAGAAGCCCTTTGGCGTTGACCTCGAAACTGTGGCCCGGGTCGCCGACGAAGTGATTGCGGCGAGGGCCACAGGTGCCGAAATCGCGCTGGTCATAGGCGGCGGCAATATTTTCCGGGGGCTTGCAGGGGCGGCAGCGGGCATGGACCGGGTCGCTGCCGATCACATCGGCATCATGGCGACAGTCATGAACGCGCTCGCCATGCAGGGTGTGTTGAGTTCCAAAGGCGTGGACGCCCGCGTTTTGTCGGCCATCGCCATGCCGTCAGTCTGCGAGACCTATGCGGCAGCCAAAGGCATCCACCACCTGCAAAAAGGCCGGGTGGTCATCTGTGCGGGCGGCACGGGGCTTCCGTTCTTCACCACCGACACCGCCGCTGCCCTTCGTGCAGCCGAATTGCATTGTGCCTCACTTTACAAAGGCACCAGCGTTGATGGTGTGTACAGCGCTGACCCGAAAAATGACGCGAACGCCAAGCGCTTCGACAAGATCACCTTCGACGAGGTTTTGTCGCGCAACCTCAAAATCATGGATTCCGCAGCCATTGCGCTGGCACGTGACAATGGCGTGCCAGTCGTAGTATTTTCCATCCGGGAGGCCGGAAACGTTGCGCGTGTGCTCAGCGGCAAAGGCACTTTCACGACAATCACCAAGGACTGACATTTCATGGCCGCACCTCAACCCTTCAATGCCCAAGAGATCAAGCGCCGCATGCATGGGGCAACCGATGCCTTGAAGCATGATTTCGGCGGCCTGCGCACGGGCCGCGCCGCGACGAGCCTGCTCGATCCCATCATGGTCGATGCCTATGGTGCCATGATGCCGATCAACCAGGTGGCCTCGGTTTCCGTGCCGGAGGCGCGCATGCTGCAAATCAGCGTCTGGGACCGTGGCCTGCTGGTCTCGGTCGAAAAGGCGATCCATGCCTCAAACCTCGGGCTCAACCCACAGACGGAAGGCCAGGTCATCCGCCTGCGCATGCCGGACCTGACACAAGACCGCCGCAAGGAACTGGTGAAAGTCGCCCACACTTACGCCGAGAAGGCCCGCATAGCGGTGCGCAATGTGCGCCGTGACGGCATGGACCAGCTGAAGGCGCTTGAGAAGGCCCATGCCATGAGCGAGGACGAGCACAAGACCAAGGCCGACGAGGTCCAGAAGTTCACCGATGATACAATCAAGGATATCGATGGTGCGCTGAAGGCCAAGGAAGCCGAAATCTTGCAGGTTTGACACCGTGCCTTCGCGCCAGCCCGGCAACAAGGTGCCGCGTCATGTGGCCGTCATCATGGATGGCAACGGGCGCTGGGCTGCGGCCCGTGGCTTGCCGCGCTCGGCCGGGCACAAGGCGGGCATCGATGCCCTGCGCCGGGCGGTCAAGGCGGCAGCAGATCTCGGCGTTGAATATCTCACAATCTATTCCTTCAGCACCGAGAACTGGTCGCGTCCCGCTGCCGAAGTCGGGTTTCTGCTCGATTTGCTGCGCCGCTTCATCCGCCAGGATGTGGCGGAACTGCATGCCTCGGGGGTGCGGATCCATGTCATCGGCGATCGCAGCAATCTCGAAACACCCATTGTCACGATGCTCGAGGATGCCGAGAAATTGACGGCCGGCAACCGTTCCCTCAATCTCGTGGTGGCCTTTAATTACGGCAGCAAGCAGGAAATCGTGCGGGCCATGCAGGCTCTGGCGCGCCGGGTGGAGCAGGGCAGCCTGAAGCCAGGTGACATCAGCGCCGCCGATATTGATGAGGCGCTGGACACCCGCGGCATGCCGCCCGCGGATTTGCTCATTCGCACAGGCGGCGAGCAGCGCATTTCCAATTTCCTGCTGTGGCAATGCGCCTATGCGGAATTTGTTTTCGTTGAAGAGTTTTGGCCGGACTTCAATTTCGACATTTTTTCCCGCGCCCTTGCAGAATATGCCTCACGCGAGCGCCGCTTTGGCGGCCTCACGGCGCAATCCGCCTGACATGGCAAAGACAACAGCACCGCCAGCAATCAAATGGGCCGATCTTGGGGTGCGGTCGCTTTCCGCCGCTGTGTTGGCACCTTTTGTGCTGCTTGAGGTTTGGCTCGGTGGCGTGTGGTTTGAAGTTTTGGCGGCCCTGCTTGGCGTTCTCATGGCGCTGGAATGGACAAACATTTGCCATGACCGGTCGCCCGGCCAATTTGCGGTTCATGCATTGGCTGCCTTGTGCGCCGCAGTTCTGCCGGGCGAGCTTGGCTTGGCTCCGACGCTCTTGGTGCTGGTTGCCACGACGATTGCATCCTGCGCCGGCGTTGCTTTTTCCGGAAGGCCACGTTCGTGGTGGAGCTTTGTCGGTGTGCCCTATGTGGCACTTCCGGTGCTGGCATTGGTTGCTTTGCGCAGCGATCCGGCATTGGGGCTGCAAGCCATTGTGTGGCTGGTGCTCATTGTCTGGGCGGCGGATATCCTTGCCTATTTTGCCGGGCGCATCATTGGCGGTCCGAAACTGGCACCTGTGATTTCACCGAAAAAAACCTGGGCGGGCCTTGGCGGGGCGATCGTTGGCGCTGCCATCGCATCCGGGCTTTATGGATACCATGTTGGTGTTGCGGTTCTTCCGCTTGTGCTGCTCGCTGCAGCGCTGGCGGTGGTGGAGCAGGGTGGCGATATTTTCGAGAGTTCCTTCAAACGCCGCCACGGTGTGAAGGATTCAGGTACCCTGATCCCCGGCCACGGCGGCATACTCGACCGGGTAGATGGTCTGGTTGCCATGGCTCTTGTAGCTGGAATCATTGGATATTCCAGGGACCCGCTGGCATTGGCCAAGGGACTCCTGGCGTGGTAACCATCTTGCCGAATTAATGACGCAAACGGACTGCTATGTGGTTAAAAATTACTGAACAAGTTGGTCTCAATTTTGGGGAATGCCGGTGGAACTGTCTTCATTTCTGAATCTGCCGCTGGGATATGTCGTGCCCTTCATTGTGGCCATTACCATCATCGTATTCGTGCATGAGTACGGACACTTCAAGGTGGCGCGCTGGTGCGGCGTCAAAATCGAGACGTTCTCGATCGGCTTCGGCAAGGAAATTTTCGGCTGGAACGACAAGCACGGCACGCGCTGGAAATTCTGCTGGATTCCCCTTGGCGGCTATGTGCGCTTTGCCGGTGACGCCAATGCCGCGTCCATGCCGGCGACGCAGCCTGTCGATGCCGAATTTGATCCCGGCAATTTCCAAACCAAGCCTGTTTGGCAGCGGGCAGCCGTGGTTGCTGCGGGGCCCATTGCCAATTTCCTTCTTGCGATTTTCATTTTCACGGCGGCTTTTGCCTTCATTGGCGTGCCGTATTCGGAGCCCCGTGTCGATGAAGTGCTGGCTGGTTCCGCGGCTGCCGACGCCGGCATCAAGCCTGGTGATTTCATCCGCAAGATCGATGGCCGCGACATTCGCAGATTTTCGGACGTGCAGGAATCGGTCTGGATGCATGGCGGTGAACCGCTGACGATTATTGTTGATCGTGGCGGCGGCCTCATGGAAATGCAGTTGACGCCGCGTGTGCAGGAAATTCCGGACGGCTCCGGCGGCACCATCAGGGTCGGACTTCTCGGCGTGAAGCACAACACCGCTTCCGAAACACCTCTCTACGAACGCTATCCGCTGCCGGAAGCCTTTGTGGCGGGTATCGACCGCACCTGGTCCATTGTCGCGATAACGGGCAAGTATGTGTCGAAGCTGTTCAACGGCAGCGAAAGCATCAAACAGATCGGCGGCCCGATCGCCATGGCCAAAGGGGCAGGCGACACGGCCTCCAGCGGCGGCCTCGCCTTCTTCAGTTTCGTGGCCCTTTTGAGCGTCAGTATCGGACTTATTAACCT
>JANNFZ010000082.1:0-5535 GCA_031380375.1 Hyphomicrobiales bacterium | reverse complement strand
CAGCCCATGTTGATGTCGATCACATCTGCGCCAAGATCCTGGGCAAGCTTTGCACCTTCCGCCATCCAGTGGGCTTCCCGCCCTGCTAGCTGCATGACAAAGGGAGAAAGTTTGGCTTTGCCACGGGCGCGCCGCACCATGTCTGGCCGGGCGCGTACCAATTCCTCACTGGCCACCATTTCGGAAACCACCAGCCCCGCTCCCCACGCGTGGGCAACCATGCGAAAGGCCTCATCTGTCACGCCTGACATGGGTGCGAGGAAAACGCGGTTCTTCAGCTTAATCTTGCCGATGGAAATGCTCATATATTAGGCAACCATATTTCCAGATGAATTTGAGGGCAAAATAGCCGATTTGCCCGATGCGTCAACGGGAAAAGGTCACCACATGCTTCCCTTGCGTCTGCGGCAAAGCTAAGCGGATTCCATGACAGTGGCAGCGGTGATTGTGGCAGGCGGCAGTGGCATGCGCGCCGGGGGAGCGAAACCCAAGCAGTACCAACTCATGGGTGGAAAACCCGTGATCCGCTGGACGCTTGAGGCGTTTCTGTCCCACCCCGCCATAACCCATGTGCAAACCGTGATTGGCGAAGGGCACGAAAGCCTGTTTGCCGAAGCCACATTCGGCCTCAGCCTGCCACCTCCCGTGACAGGCGGTGACAACCGGCAGGATTCCTGCCGGATCGGCATTGAAGCCTGCCAAGCGTTGTCGCCCGACAAGGTGTTGATTCACGATGCCGCCCGACCCTTCATTTCCACTGGAGTCATTTCCGCCATCATCGCCGAACTCGATTCGTCCGATGCTGTCATCCCAGGATTGCCCGTCGCCGACACCATGAAATTTGCACCTGACGGGTTTATTGAAAAAACCGTGGATCGCGCCTCGATGTGGTTTGTGCAGACGCCACAGGGCTTCACGTTCAACCTGATTTTGGCAGCCCATCGCCGGGCCGTCAGGGAAGCCCGCTCCGGTTTCACTGATGATGCCGCTGTTGCTGAATTCAATGGCATGCCCGTGAAGATCATTGCCGGCGACCAAGGCAACCGCAAGCTTACAACGTCACTTGATGTTTTGGCGGCGGACCGCGAGGTATCAACGCGGCTCTTTGCCGAGCGGCCTGATGTGCGAAGCGGCCAGGGCATCGACTTCCATCAGTTTGACAAGGGCACATTTGTGACGCTGCTTGGCGTGAAAATTCCCCACAATCGCAGCCTCAAGGGCCATTCCGATGCGGACGTTGCCATGCACGCCCTGACCGACGCCATATTGGGTGCCATTGGTGAAGGTGACATCGGCACGCATTTTCCGCCAAGTGACGCGCGCTGGAAAGGTGCCGCGTCCGCGATTTTTCTCGCCAAGGCCATTGCCCTGTTGAAGGAACGGAACGGCATTATCGCCAATGTCGATGTCACAATTCTCGCCGAGGAACCACGCATAGGCCCCCATGTCCCTACCATGAAAGCCGTACTCGCTCCCCTCTTGGAAATTTCGGTCGACCGCATCGCAGTGAAAGCCACCACCACCGAAACTTTGGGCGCCATAGGCCGCAAGGAAGGCATGGCTGCCCTTGCGACCGCGACGGTCAGGTTGCCCCTGTGAAGGCCGTTGATCTCATTGCGTTGCTCAAGGCGCGGCAGTTGCGGGTGGCCACTGCGGAAAGCTGCACTGGTGGCATGGTCGCCGCCGCGCTGACCGACATTGCCGGGAGCTCCGATGTTTTTGACCGGGGCTTCGTCACTTATTCCAACAGCGCCAAAAGTGAAATGCTGGGGGTGGCCGCTGCCCTCATTGCGCAGCATGGTGCAGTCAGCGCCGCAGTCGCCATTGCCATGGCGGAAGGGGCCATAGCGCAGAGTGGTGCTGACATAGCAGTTGCAGTGACGGGCATTGCAGGACCGGGTGGTGGAACGGCGGCAAAGCCTGTCGGTCTAGTTCACTTTGCCTGTGTCAGGCGGAACTTCGAGCTCCGGCATGTTGCCCGACAATTCGGCGACATTGGCCGTGACAACATACGCAAGGCGAGCGTCGTCACCGCGCTGGAAATGATCGCCGAGGCGATTTAGAACTTTTGTTTGGCGATGGCATCATGGGCCATCAAGCTTGTCAGCAGCGCTTCCATCTCATTGAGCGGCACCATGTTTGGCCCGTCCGAGGGTGCCTTGTCCGGGTCCTCGTGGGTCTCGACAAAAACACCGGCAACACCGACAGCAACAGCAGCCCGCGCCAGCACCGGCACCATGCGGCGATCACCCCCAGATGACGTGCCCTGCCCGCCCGGTTGCTGCACCGAATGGGTTGCATCAAAAACAACGGGCGCTCCCGTTTCCGCCATGATCGGCAGGCTGCGCATATCCGATACCAGAGTGTTATAGCCGAAGCTCGCACCACGCTCGGTCAACAAAACATTGGGATTGCCGCTGTCGGTGATTTTGGCAACGACATTCTTCATGTCCCAGGGTGCCAGGAACTGGCCTTTCTTGACATTGACGACGAGGCCGGTTTCAGCGGCGGCGATGAGCAAATCGGTCTGCCGGCAAAGGAACGCCGGAATTTGCAGGACATCAACAACAGGTGCCAGCACCTTGCATTGGGCAATGTCATGGACGTCAGTCAACAAGGGAAGGTCTAACTCACTGCGGAGATCGGCAAAAACGGCAAGCGACTTGTCAAGGCCAAGGCCCCGCCTGCCCGACAGGCTTGTGCGGTTGGCCTTGTCGAACGATGACTTGTAGACCAACCCGATACCAAGCTTATGGCACAATTCCTTGAGGCGGCCTGCCACCATGAAAGCATGGTCGCGGCTTTCCATCTGACAGGGACCAGCGATGACCACTATGGGCAGATGGTTGCCGACGTGAACCTTGCCAATGATGACGGTGCTGTTGAGCTTCATTTGGGATAAACGAGAAATGTACCGGAGCCGTGGGCATAGAGCACGCCCTTGGCGTCCGCAAGTTTGGCCTCCGCCGTCAGCATGGTGCGGCCTGCATGGATGACACTGCTGCGACAGGTCAACAGGCCCGTTTCTACTTCGATTCTGCGGACATAGTTGACTTTGAGTTCGATGGTTCCGAAACCCGTGTGGGCCGGGAGTTTTGTCATGACGGCAAAACCCAAGGCCGTGTCGATGATTGTTGCCGCAAAACCGCCGTGCATGCGGAACATTGTATTGTGGAACTTCGCCGACGGCAGCGCCTCGACCATGGCGGTGCCTGCGGTGACCTCAATAACCCTGATATTCATCAACTGGTCCATGCCCGAACACTCGCCGCTGGCGATCATGGCCAGTACCTGCGCAAGTCCCGATGTCGTATCAGCCGCAATCATTTTGCGCCCGGTCCAAGCGGCTTCAGGCTCATAAGCTTCTTGTCGAAAGCACCGGCAATGGCGATGCGCAGTTCACTGGCCACATCGGCGGCTTCCAGGACATTCGAGACCTGACCGCCAAGTTCAAAATCGAGGCCATTGGGCGCCAGCCTGATGAGATGGGCCTTGGGACTGGGGTGCCGCATGACCTTGGGATGGGCTGCGGCGATTGCTTCAAGTTTCGCCGCAACCTCTGCGGCCTTCACGCCGTGAACGAAACTGACACTGACGGTGAAACGCCCCAGTGAATCGCGCAAAGTCCAATTGCGAACAGCATTGGTGATGAGGCTGAGGTTGGGAATGATGATCGTGGCATTGTCGAAAGTCTCGATCTCCGTGGCGCGTACATTGATTTTCTTGACGATGCCTTCACCACCGAGGGTGACGATCCAGTCGCCCACGCGGATGGGGCGTTCAGCCAGCAGGATAAGACCCGACACAAAATTATTGACGATCGACTGCAAACCGAAACCGATACCAACGCCCAGGGCACCTGCCACGATGGCAAGCGTTGAGAAATTGAGGCCTGCCGCCGAAAGCGCAAGCGCTGCCGCCAGCGTGTAGCCCGCATAGACCGCACCGGTGCGCAGCGAGACTTGCACGCCCTGGTCCAAATGCGTTTGGTCGAGGACGCGTTTCTGAAACCACCCCGTAATCAGCCGGGTGATGATGATGCCGACAACCAGCACCGCAAGTGCCAACGAAATGACGGATGGCGAGATATCGATACTGCCGACGCTGAATCCGCGCAGTGCCGATGTGATGACCGTGTTGAAATCAACAAGTGTCACCGTCCACATGGCAATGAGCGAAGGAATGGCGATCAGCACCATCAAAATGTCGGAGAAGGTGCGGAAGGCCAGGACGAGGCGGTGAATGCTTTCTTCGGCAAGTCCGGTGGCGTGGCGCAGGATTTGCCCGACCCGTGATGTGGCGTCCTGCGCCGAAGCGGCAAGGCCATGGAGAAATGCGTGGACAACGCCAAGCGTGACGGCGAGCATCACGGTATCGAGGAGGTTGCCTACGATGAAATAGGCGAGTGCGATGTAACCAAGGAAAAGTGCCGCAAGCGACAGCGCCAGCAGCAGCCAGAACAACGGCACAAGGCGCATGAACCAAACGAGAAAGTAGGGTCGTTCGGCGGCGGCGTCCCGCGATGCCTGGAGGCGCACGACAGACAGCGCCAAGGCCAGGAACACCACCATGACCAGTACCGAAACGGCGGATTGGCCGATCACGAAACCCACGGGGAGATAGGCGGTCTCGGCCAGGGATATCAAAGCATTGCCGAAAGCATAGGCCGCCGTCGCAACGCCTACGGTGATCGTCAAACTGCGCGCCGCTTTCGAGTCGACTGCAATCAGGCGGCGTTCGGGTCGCGTCGGTGCGGAAATCAGATAGGTCATCCAGGTGTAAAGCCCGGTATTGGCGAGTGCGGTCACGACGCCGGTCACTGCTTTTGTGACTGTTGGGGAGACCGTGTCGAAAGAGGCCACGGCTGCCAGTACAAGAAGAACCGCGAGAACGGCGAAAATGACGTAGGAGGAAGTGCCCCAAACCACGCGCCACAGGCGCAGCAGCGATGGTTCAACGTCTCCCGGATTCAAAACAGTCTTCGAATAACCGGCACGGCGCTTGATCCATGGAATGATAAACTGCCGCACCACAAGCAAGGCGGCGGCACCGAGGAAAAGCAGCAGAAGTGCCGCAGGATTGAACACCCGGTTTTCGCTGCCAATCCAGTTTTGCAACTGTGACGAGACCCGCGCCTCAAGAAGGCCAATGCCCGTTCCATAGTCAAGCCAGAGCTTCGGGTTGAGAACCGTCCGGTCGGCACGGAAAATCCGCTCGAGGAATTGCGAACGCTGCTTGGCCAGCAACTTTTGCAGGGTCTGGTCGGCGTCGAGCTGGATGAGCTCATATTGTTTTTGCGCGGCTGCGATATTGGCCGCCGTTTCATTCAATTTCAGGCGCTGCGTGGCAATGGCCTCGGCTTCCGTCGCACCATCGGCTGGCGGCGGCCCAAGACTCAAGAGCTGCTGTTGGACATTCTTGACCGGATCGGCAAGTTTGCTGGCTTCCTTGGCCGCAGTCTCGCGCAAGGCTTCGATCTGCTGTCGTTGCTGTGTCAGTTGCTCATCAGTTGTGGTTTCCCGGTCAATGATGCTC
>JANNFZ010000075.1:0-5978 GCA_031380375.1 Hyphomicrobiales bacterium | reverse complement strand
CAGTGGCAAATAATGCGCCCAGTTGTCCAAAATAGTTTTGGCTTTGCCGGACTGCGTATATTTGAAATGCCGTGCCAGCAATTCATGGATGCGGGTTGCGTCGTGCTTGTCCATGCCGGATGTGATGTTCACAAGGCCATGGCTTTCAAGATCACCGCCATGGTGCTGGTGCTTCTCGATCAGCTCTTCTTCCTCCGGCACGGGCTGGAGATCGACCATGGAAAGGTTGCAGCGTTTTTCGAAACTCTTGTCTTCGTCGAGCACGTAAGCAACGCCACCCGACATGCCGGCCGCGAAATTTCGCCCCGTCTTGCCAATGACCAGCACACAGCCCCCGGTCATGTATTCGCAGCCATGGTCACCCGTACCTTCGACAACCGCCACGGCACCGGAATTGCGCACCGCAAACCGCTCGCCCGCCACACCACGGAAATAGGCTTCACCGCTGATGGCGCCATAGAGCACGGTATTGCCGACGATGATTGACTCCTCAGGCTTGAAGCCGATCTTCTTCTGCGGCTTGATGATGATCTTGCCGCCGGACAAGCCCTTGCCCACATAGTCATTGCCTTCACCCGTCAAATCAAGCGTCACGCCATGGGCCGCCCAGGCCCCAAAGCTCTGCCCGGCGACACCGTTCAAGTTCACGATGATCGTGTCTTCGGCAAGGCCCGCATGGCCGAAACGCCTGGCCACCTCACCGGACAGCATGGCACCTGCGGTGCGGTTGTTGTTCCTGATCTTGGTTTCGATCACAACAGGCGTTCGGCTTTCAAGTGCAGGCATGGCCTTGGCGATGAGATCACGGTCAAGAACATGAGCAAGGCCATGGTCCTGCGCCATCACCCGCTTGGTGGCGACGGGGCCTGTCACATCGGCCTTGGCAAACAGCTTCGAGAAATCGAGGCCTTTGGCCTTCCAATGCGATATGGCTTTCTTGGTGTCGAGCCATTCCGTTGCGCCCACCAGGTCTTCAAATTTTTTGATGCCCATGGCGGCCATGAGTTCGCGCAATTCCCCAGCGACAAAAAAGAAGAAATTGATCACATGCTCCGGCTGGCCCTTGAAGCGCTTGCGCAATTCGGGGTCCTGCGTTGCCACACCCACGGGGCAGGTGTTGAGATGGCACTTCCGCATCATAATGCAGCCAGCGGCAATCAAAGGCGCTGTGGCAAAGCCAATTTCATCGGCACCCAAAAGGGCTGCGATCAACACATCACGTCCCGAGCGGATGCCGCCGTCGGCCTGCACCCAGATGCGGCCTCTAAGATCATTGGCAACAAGTGTCTGCTGGGTTTCGGCAAGACCGATTTCCCAAGGGGAACCCGCATGCTTGATTGAGGTCAAGGGTGAAGCACCCGTGCCACCTTCGTATCCTGAGATCGTCACATGGTCGGCGTGGGCCTTGGAAACACCCGCCGCCACTGTGCCAACACCCACTTCCGAAACAAGCTTCACCGAAACCTGGGCAACTGGATTGACGTTCTTCAAGTCATAGATGAGCTGTGCAAGATCTTCGATTGAATAGATGTCATGGTGCGGCGGCGGTGAAATCAAACCAACGCCCGGCGTTGAATGGCGCACCTTGGCGATGACACTGTCAACCTTGTGGCCTGGCAATTGCCCGCCTTCGCCGGGCTTGGCACCCTGCGCCATCTTGATCTGCATCATGTCGGAGTTGACCAGATATTCCGTGGTCACGCCAAAGCGCCCGCTCGCCACCTGCTTGATGGCCGAGCGCATGCTGTCGCCATTGGGCAGCGCCACGAAACGGTCTGACTCTTCGCCACCCTCGCCCGTGTTCGACTTGCCGCCAATGCGGTTCATGGCAATGGCGAGGGTCGTATGGGCCTCGCGGCTGATCGAGCCATAGGACATGGCCCCCGTGGCAAAGCGCCTGACGATATCCTTGGCCGGTTCCACGTCATCGAGCGGCACCGCGACTTTACCCATTTCCTCGGCCGACTTCAGGCGAAAAAGCCCGCGCAGGGTTCTGAGTTTTTCATTCTGTTCATTGATGAGGCGGGCATATTCCCGGTACTTGTCTTGCGAATTTCCGCGCACCGCATGTTGCAATGTCGAAACGGTTTCGGAGGTCCAGACATGGGCCTCGCCACGGATGCGCTGGGCATAGTCGCCGCCGACGTCGAGCTGCGTCGAAAGGACAGGGTTCAAGCCAAAGGCATCGTCGTGGCGCGCAAAAGCTTCTTCCGCCACCTGTTCGAGACCGATACCTTCGACCTGCGTCGCGGTGCCGGTGAAATATTGCTTTACAAAACTGGACGACAATCCCACGGCGTCAAAAATCTGCGCCCCGCAATAGGATTGATATGTGGAAATGCCCATCTTCGACATGACCTTGAGAATGCCCTTGTCGACAGCCTTGATGTAACGCTTCATCGCTTCACTGGCTGAGACTTTTTCATCAAGCGTCGGAAGCAGGGCTTCCAGCGTTTCAAAAGCCAGATAGGGATTGATGGCTTCGGCGCCATAGCCCGCCAATGCGCAATACTGATGCACTTCGCGGGGTTCGCCCGACTCGACAACAAGACCCACCAGCGTGCGCAAACCTTTACGGATCAAATGATGATGGGTGGCCGATGTGGCGAGCAGCGACGGGATCGCCACGCGTTCCGCCGAGACCGAACGGTCCGACAGGATGATGATGTTATAGCCGTCATTGACGGCACGCTCGGCCATGGCACAGACCGCATCGAGTGCCGCCCCCATGTAGGCGGCACCGTTGGCCACGTCATAGGTGATGTCGAGTGTTGCCGTGCGGAAGGGATTGTCGCGCACATCGCCGATGTTGCGGATGCGCTCTAGTTCCTCGTTGGTGAGAATGGGTTGCGACACTTCAAGGCGCATGTGCTTTGAGGTGCCCTTGAGATCAAGAAGATTGGGGCGCGGCCCGATAAAAGATACGAGCGACATCACCAGTTCCTCGCGGATCGGATCAATCGGCGGGTTGGTCACTTGCGCGAAGTTCTGCTTGAAATAAGTGTCGAGCAGCTTCGGCCGGTCCGACAACGCCGACACCGGCGCGTCATTGCCCATGGAGCCCACGGCCTCCTGGCCTGTTGAAGCCATCGGCGACATGAGAATTTTCAGGTCTTCCTGGGTGTAGCCAAAAGCCTGCTGGCGGTCGAGCAGGGGCACTGCGATTTTCGGCCGTGCCGACTTGGCGCGGGGCATGTCGCGCAACACCACTTGCGTGCGCTTCAGCCACTCCTTGTAGGGATGCGCCGTTGCCAATTCGCGCTTCAGGTCATCGTCGGAAACGATTCTTTTCTTGTCGAGATCAATGAGCAGCATCTTGCCCGGCTGCAAACGCCACTTGTGCTTGATGTTCTCCTCGGCAAACTCAAGACAACCCATTTCCGAAGCCAGCATGACAAAGCCATCGTCGGTGATGAGATAGCGTGACGGTCTCAGACCATTGCGGTCAAGCGTTGCACCGATCACCTTGCCGTCGGTGAAAACCATCGCGGCAGGCCCGTCCCAGGGTTCCATCATGGCGGCATGATGTTCATAAAACGCCCGGCGGTCTTCATCCATCAAGGGATTGCCAGCCCACGCCTCGGGGATCAGCATCATCATGGCGTGCGGCAGCGAATAGCCGCCCATGTAAAGAAGCTCGAGGGCATTGTCGAAAATGGCCGTGTCCGACTGGCCCTCATAGGAAATGGGCCAGAGCTTCGACAGGTCTTCGCCCAGCACATCCGACGACATGTTGGCTTGACGCGCCGCCATCCAGTTATAGTTGCCGCGCACCGTGTTGATTTCGCCATTGTGGCAGATGAAGCGATAGGGGTGAGACAGCGGCCACGACGGAAACGTGTTTGTGGAGAAGCGTTGATGCACGAGCGCAAAGGCCGATTGCACGCGCTCGTCCTTGAGATCGAGATAATAGTTGGGAATTTCGGCACCCAGCACCAGACCCTTGTAGACAATGGTGCGGCAGGATACTGAAACCGGATAATAGGCGCGGGCCTTTGAACCTAGCACTTCCACCACGCGGTTTGACACAACCTTGCGGCAGACAAAGAGCTTGCGCTCGAAATGCGCTTCGTCGCGGATGGTCGGGCCCTTGCCGATGAACACCTGGCGGTGAATGGGCTCGGTGCCCTTGACCGAGAATCCAAGCACGCTTTGATCAACCGGCACATCGCGCCAGCCCAAAACCTTCAGGCCTTCTTCACGCGCCGTTTCCCACCAGATGCGTTCAATGTCCTGGCGATACACAGGCTCGCGCGGCATGAACAAAAACCCGACGCCATAAAGTCCGGGCCCCGGAAGGTCAAAGCCGATGCGCTTTGCTTCATCGGCAAAAAAGAAATGCGGGATTTGAATGAGAATGCCAGCACCGTCGCCGGCTTTCGGGTCCGCACCCACAGCACCACGATGCTCGAGGTTCTTGAGAATGCGCAGACCATCGGAAATGGTGCGGTGGCTCTTGATGTTGTTGATGTTGGCGAGAAGGCCAATGCCGCAGGCATCATGCTCGTTGCGCGGATCATAGAGGCCGTGGGGTGTCCTCATGCCCTCGTACAGGCCATCGGGGCGAATTTGCGCGCTCATGAATGATCTCCTGTCGATATAAAGGACAGCATAACTGTCCTTTCTCTAAGCACCGGAGGGCGACTCACGCAAGTAAAGATTCGTTCCAGAGCCAATTTCGAATTTTTATTGCGTATGAACTTTAAATTAGCTAATTTAGCTAATTTGTGATACGCAAGCCTCCATGAAAGTCACCGTACACAAAGCAAAGTCAGACTTGTCCAAGCTCATCGAAGCCGCGGAGCGAGGTGAGGAGGTCATCATCTCCCGAGGCAAAGTGCCAGTTGTCAAGCTGGTGGCTCTGAATGCGTCAAAGTTCAAATTCGGATTGCTGGCGGGGAAACTCGGCAACACACCCGACTTCTTGGAACCGCTCACGGACGAAGATCTTGCATTGTGGGAGGGCCGTGGGTGACTGCGGTCCTCCTCGACACGCATGTTTGGGCCTGGAGCCTTTCAAATGATGCGCAACTTTCGGAATCTGCCCGCACCCACATAACGGGTGCCAGCCTCGTCTATGTGAGTCCCATCAGCCTTTTCGAAATCGGCCAAAAGGTCAGGATCGGAAAATGGCCGGAGATGGTGCCCTATGTCCGAGACTTGCCCGGCCTTATTGCAGAACAGGGTGCGCTGGTCGCGGCACTTTCGCCAAGCATCTGCCTTTCCGCTTCGATTTTGCCTTGGGCGCACCGTGACCCGTTTGACCGATTGCTCGCCGCCACGGCGCTGGCGCTCAATGCAAAACTCATTTCCGCCGACACAGCTTTTGACAGCCTGCAGGACTGGCCGGGGCGGATTCCAGTCTGACATTCAAACCAGACTGGCCAACTCCATCAGTGTACTGATGATCACGCAAGAGCCCACGCGAAGCTGATGAAATGCAATTTCACCGCATTCCTAGGTCAAAGTTGATTCAACAATGAGATTCTTGTCAAATCCATATCGTTGACAAAGATCAGCAAAAGTTGCGCGGTACCATGATGGAGCTTCAGGACTCAAGCGAATGCTTCGAATTAATCGCCCAAGATCAACTCGGGGCCGCACGACCAAAGGTTGCGCCCAATCCATCGCAATGCAACGCAGTTCTTTTTCATAACTGAATTCACTTCGTTTGCTCATAAACGTCCAGAAGGTGTTACCCTGCTGAATAAATTGTGTTTCACCATCTATGTAATCTACTTTCCCAATATGGATCTTGTCTTTCTTTGCGTAAAAATCCCATTTCTGATCGGAGAAACTATTCTGCAGGTCGGCGTAGCGCGACTCAATGCAAACGCCGAATGGTTCGGAATACACTTTCCACATTGCAAAATTTTCATGCTCGGACATATGCCAGCAACTTACAAAATGAATTTTGCTAAACAGCTCGTCCAGCGCGCCTCGGTCAAACACTTGCAGAAATATATCCCGCGTCATCT
>JANNFZ010000074.1:0-3035 GCA_031380375.1 Hyphomicrobiales bacterium | reverse complement strand
GTTGATGACGGCGTCTTCAAGCGCCACGATCAGCCAGATTTCACCCCTTTCATCCTTGCAGAAGAGGTTCTTGCAATGGCCGCCGGGGATCGTGTCATGGACTTTCTTGGCTTCCTCGACAGTGAACACCGGAGGATGTTCATGCGTCGTCACGGTGATTCCAAGTTCGGCAAACTTCGCAAAAAGTTGTTCCCGGGTGGCAGACATCGGCAGTTTACCTGTGATTTTCCATGGAAAACGACGCTATTGCATTTACGGGGTCTTTAGGCAATAAGTCGCCCCGCTGGAACATGAAAACCGTCGTTCCCAGCCGCAAAGCGGGCGTAGCTCAGGGGTAGAGCATAACCTTGCCAAGGTTAGGGTCGGGCGTTCGATTCGCCTCGCCCGCTCCAATTTCCACCGTAAATGAAATTGTTACGCTGCCTCGCGGCGGATCACATTTGCAAAAATCGACAGCAGAACGGCGACAATGATGATTCCGCCGCCAATGAATGCCGCCCGCTCCGGAACTTCGTTGACCACCAGCCATGGCCAGAGTGGATTGAGCACGGCATCGAGCATCACGACCAGTGAAAGCGTGATCGCCGGCACCGACTTCGCACCCCGCACAAAGAACACAAGCGGCACCGCAAGCTGAAAAAGCCCCATGAGCGCCAGCATGGCGACATTGGGCAGCGCCACGTCAAATCCACCGCCCGCCTGGAAAAACAGGCCTACCAACCCAGCCCCGAAAAACGCGACAATGCCGCCCACGCAGATCGCCGGAACCATATCCACATGCCGGTAGCGGCGCAGCGCCATAGTCTGCATGGCAAAGCTGAATGGCACGAGAAGGCAGACCAGAATGCCGATGAGGTTGTCGCGTTGCAATTCGTCCCGTGCAATGAAAGCCATGCCTGCAATGGCGAGAATGGCGGCAAGCCACGATGGCCAACCCGGTTTCTCTCCGGTCATCCATGGCGACAACAGGCCCGTGAAAAGCGGTGAGGAGGCGCCGATCACCGAAACGGCGGCCGTTGAAACAAGCGTCAACGAGGTCACATACATGGTCGAGCCAAAAGCAAAAAAACCAGCCGAGAGAAAAAGTGCCGGGATTGGCACGCGGCGGAAAACCTCACCGGTGCGCGGCCCATAGGCGATGATGAGATAGCAGAGGAGCCACGTGGCCGTCCAGAAACCGCGCCAACAGTTGATTTGCCATCCCGAAAGCTCGGGCATCAACCGTGCAAAAAGGCCGGAAAGACTCCAACCAAACGTGGCGATGAGCACGAAGGCAATGCCCCTGCTGTAACTTTGCTCCGTCTCTGCCATGCTCATCCTGATACCCATGAACCTGTCATTGCGGATAGCAGGGATGTGTCATCAGACGCGCAGGGCAGCGTTGTCCGGATCGTAAGGGCTTTCGGCAATGACCGCAGCCTTGAGCATAGTTCCCAGAATCTTGACTTCAAGTTCGTTACCGAGCCCCGCGTGTTCCGGCTTCACCATGGCAAGGGCAATGGACTTGTTGACGCGGAAGCCAAAACCGCCATTGGTGGCGCGGCCCACAAGTTTGCCATTGGCATAGACAGGTTCGGAACCCCTAGCATCGGAGCCCGCATCCGTCACACCATGCACTTCCATGGTCACAAAATTCCAGGTGAGTCCAGCTCCGCGTCCCGCCACCAGGGCATCGCGGCCAATGAATTGGCCCTTGTTAGGATGGACAAAGCGGTCGAGCCCTGACTCATAGGCCGAATATTCAATCGACAGTTCGCGCGGCACAAGACGATAGCTTTTCTCGATTGACAGTGACGACATGGCCTTGATGCCATAGGGCCTAATGCCGAATTCCTTTCCGGCTTCCATCAACAGGTCAAACAAGGCCACCTGCTGTTCAATCGGGTGATGGAATTCATAACCCAACTCGCCGACAAAATTGACGCGCAGGCAGTGGGTGGACACGTGGCCGACATTGATCTGCTGGCCGGAAAGCCAGGGGAAAGCCTCGGTTGAAAGATCCGTCGCTGTCAACTTCTGCAAGAGTTTGCGGGCATTGGGACCAGCAATCACCAACACACCAAGCCGCGTGCTGATGGGTGACAATCGCACTGATCCATCGGGCGGCAGGAGTTTGGCGAGCGTGTCATGGTCATGGCGCTCATAGGCTCCGGCCGACACGAGATAGAATCTTCCTGGCTGCCATTCATAGACGGTGAATTCGGCGCGCACGCCACCCTTTGGTGTCAGCAAATGACAAAGCGCAATGCGGCCGGCTTTCTTTGGAATGCGGTTGGCGAGAATCGAATCGAGCCATTCGCGAGCCTTGGGACCTGAGACTTCCAGTTTGGCAAAGGCCGACATGTCCTGGAGGGCCACACTTTCCATGACGGCACGGCATTCCTCGCCCACATAACGGAAATAGTTGGTCCGGCGGAACGACCATTTTTCCTTGACCTTGCCATCACTGTCGGCGGGTGCATGATTGTGGTTGGTCAGCGTATCGTCGCTGTCCAATTCCGCTTTGCTGAGACCATAGCCCTTCGGTGCAAACCAGCCCGGACGTTCCCAGCCATAGACCGAGCCAAAGACGGCACCCAGATCCTTCATGCGGCCATAGCAGGGCGTGGTTTTGAGCGGGCGGGCGGCGGCGCGTTCCTCGTCGGGGAAATGCGGCGTGAAGACGTTCGAATAGGCTTCCTCGTTCTTGGCCTTGAGGTAGCCCTTCGTTGCGTAGGGCCCGAAACGGCGGGGATCAACGCCCATCATGTCAATGGTGGGTTCGCCATCGACAATCCACTCGGCAAGCTGCCATCCGGCACCACCAGCCGCTGTCACGCCAAAGGAATGTCCTTCATTGAGCCAGAAGTTTTTCAATCCCCAGGCAGGGCCAATGATCGGCGAACCATCTGGTGTATAGGCAATGGCACCATTGTAAACCTTCTTGATGCCAACTTCGCCGAAGGCCGGCACGCGGGTGATGGCGGTTTCAATGTAGGGCGCCAAGCGATCCAAGTCTTCGTTGAACAGCTCATATTCGCTCGCGCCGGAAGGGC
>JANNFZ010000070.1:0-10126 GCA_031380375.1 Hyphomicrobiales bacterium | reverse complement strand
GCTGTCAAAAATCGATTGGATGTAATTCTCGGCATAGTGTTTTTGCTGATAGACCTTGACCTTCTTGCGCAAGCCCGACGTGCCGGGCTTCTGGCCCTCAAAGGGTTTTGTGGCAACCGTGACAATCATTCCTTACCCCTTCAGCGCGCGGTAGAGTGTTGCATAGTGTGCTGCACTTCTGTCCCACGACACATCGGCCCCCATGCCATTGCTTTGCAATTTCGCCCAGAGCTTCGGTTGCCCAAACGCAAGGGCGGCACGGGTGAGGGCATTCTGCAACGACGGCTCATCGATGGGTGAAAACTGGAAACCCGTGGCAACGCCGGCTGAAAGGCCGGCCTCATTGGCATCAATGACAGTATCGGCCAATCCACCGGTGCGCCCGACAATCGGCACGCAGCCATAACGCAGGCCATAAAGCTGTGTGAGGCCACAAGGCTCAAAGCGTGACGGCACCAGCATGGTGTCGGCTCCGCCTTGCACGAGATGCGACAGGGTCTCGTCATATTTCATGACCACACCGATGCGGCCCGGATGGCGGAGGGCGGCGGCCTTGAACGCCTCTTCAATACCGGGTTCGCCGGTGCCGACGAGGGCGAGTCTCGCGCCCGATGCCACCAGCCAGTCGAGGAGTTGCGCCAGTATATCGAGACCCTTCTGCCAGGTGAGGCGGCTGACCACGCCATGAATGATTCCATCACCCGTCGCGAGGCCGAAGCGTTTTTCCAACTCGCGTTTGTTCAATTTGCGCTGGGCAATTGTGGCGGTCGTGAATGTGGCGGCAAGGCTCTTGTCGGTGCCGGGGTTCCACACATCTGTGTCGATGCCATTGACGATGCCTTGGGTGATGTGGCGCTTGGCCCTGAGCAACCCGTCAAGCCCCATGCCGAATTCCGGCGTGCAGATTTCCCGCGCATAAGTCGGCGAGACGGTGGTGACCATGTCGGCCGTGGCAATGCCGCCTTTGAGGAAATTGACATTGCCGTAATACTCAAGCCCCTCAATCGAATAGGCCGATGCCGGAAGGCCAAGCCTCGGGAAGACCGAAGCTGCAAACTGCCCCTGGAAGGCAATGTTGTGGACGGTGATCACCGAACGTGGTCCGCCGCGATAGCGCACATCAACCGCCGCCAGTGCCGCCTGCCAGTCATGAAGATGCAGCACATCGGGCTTGTAGTCCTTGAGACAGCCCCGTCCCACATCAGCCGCAACTATGGAAAGGGCGGCAAAGCGCAAGGCATTGTCGGACCAATCCTTGCCATCGGCGCCAAGATAGATGTTGCCCGGCCTGTCGTAGAGATGCGGCGCATCAAGCACCAAAATATCCATGCCATGGGAGGAGCCCGACAAAAGCCGCGCCGCCCCGCCAAACAGATCGTCATAGGCATGAACGGCTTTGCCCTTGCCAAGTGTTGCCATGACCTGGGGGTAGCCCGGGACCAGCACGCGCATGGCAACGCCCAAGGGTTTCAGGGCGGCAGGCAGCGCCCCCACCACATCGGCAAGGCCACCCGTCTTGACGAGGGGATAGACCTCCGAGGCGACCGACAGGACCTGCATCTCACCCCAACCGGTCAATCATCGGTTTGGTGATGAGGCAGATGCCGCTTTCGGTGCGCCGGAAACGCTTGCCGTCAAGCTCGGGATCTTCACCAACCACGAGACCTTCGGGGATCACCACATCGCTGTCGATCACAACTTTCCGCAGCGAGACATTGCGCCCGATGATGGCGCGCGGCAGCACCACGGCTTCTTCCAGCGTGGTGAAGGAATTGACCCTGACATTGGTGAACAGCAGCGAGCGCCTGATGGCGGCACCTGAAATGACGCATCCGCCCGACACGAGCGACGCCACAGCCAGGCCGCGGCGGCCTTCAAGGTCATGGACGAATTTTGCCGGAGGGGTCACTTCGCTGTAGGTCCAGATCGGCCAGTTATTGTCGTAGAGGTCGAGTTCCGGCAGCGTGTCGGTCAGTGCCACATTGGCTTCCCAATAGGCATCAACCGTTCCGACGTCGCGCCAATAGGCCCCGGCCTCGAGTTCCGAGCGCACACAGGAGCGTGCAAAGCGGTGCGCCATGGCTTTGCCGTTCTTCACCACATAGGGGATGATGTCCTTGCCGAAATCGCGGGATGATTTCTTGTCCACGGCGTCGCGGCGCAGAAGCCCTGCCAGAAAATCCGTCTCGAAAACATAGATGCCCATGGAGGCAAGCGCCATGCCGGGATTGTCGGGGATCGGCGGCGGATCTTTCGGTTTTTCGATGAAGGCCGTGACGCGGTCCTTCGCATCCACATGCATGACGCCGAAGCCTGAGGCTTCCGCGCGCGGCACCTCGAGGCAACCGATCGTGACATCAGCGGCCTGATCCACATGCTGTTGCAGCATGAGTTCATAGTCCATTTTATAGATATGGTCGCCGGCGAGAATGACGATGTATTTGGGCTTTGCTGTCAGGATGATATCAAGGTTCTGGTACACGGCGTCGGCGGTTCCGGCATACCACTGGTCTTCCGACACACGCTGCGAGGCGGGAAGAATGTCAAAGCCTTCGTTGCGCTCCGGCCGCAGGAAGTTCCAGCCGCGCTGCATGTGGCGAATGAGGCTGTGGGCCTTGTATTGGGTGGCAACACCTATGCGGCGGATGCCGGAATTGACCGCGTTGGATAGCGCAAAATCGATGATGCGGGATTTGCCGCCGAAGGGTACTGCAGGCTTCGCGCGCCTATCTGTCAATTCCATCAGCCGTGAGCCGCGCCCACCAGCCAATACATAGGCCATGGCATCACGGGCAATGGGCGCGTTTTTAGGTCTTTGTCCCATGTCTGCCTCCCCCAACCAAAAGTCATAAAAGCTGATCGTAAATCTATATCCTGGTGCGTAATCTGATCGCCAAGACAATTCCGTCTTGGCGCATTACGCACTAGGACTCACATACAAAGTATAGCGTGGCAAGGGGCGGCAGCGTGATCGACGCCGACGCCGGCTTGCCATGGGTCGGTTTCGCCCGCCCCTCGATTATCCCGAGATTGCCGCGGCCCGTGCCCCAATAGGCTTCGGAATCTGTATTGATGACTTCACGCCACCGCCCCGCTTTTGGCAAGGGCAGAATATAATGCTCGCGCACCAGCGGCGTGAAATTGCTGACCACCGCCACCGGGGCCTTGCCATCGCCGCCATGGCGCACCCAGGCAAAGACCGAATTTTCACTGTCGTCGGCGAGCAGCCATTCGAAGCCTTCGCCCTCGCAGTCCCGGGCATGCAGTGCCGTCAGTTTCCGGTAGGTGTGATTAAGGTCACGAACCAGGTCCTTCATGCCCCGGTGCGGTGCCCCGTCAAGGAGGTGCCAGTCGAGGCTGCGGGCCTCGGCCCATTCGCCCCAGGGCGCAAATTCCTGCCCCATGAACAACAATTTCTTGCCGGGATAACCCCACATGAAGGCGTAATAGGCGCGCAGTGTTGCAAATTTCTGCCAGTCATCACCCGACATCTTGGCGAGAAGCGAACCCTTGCCGTGTACCACTTCATCATGGGAAAGCGGCAGCACGAAATTTTCAGTGAATGCGTAAAGCAACCCGAAGGTCAGGTCATTGTGGTGGTGCTTGCGGTGGATGGCATCGCGCTTCATGTATTGCAGCGTGTCATGCATGAAACCCATGTTCCACTTGAAACCGAAGCCCAGTCCGCCTGTGTTGGTGGGCTTGGAGACGCCGGGAAAAGCCGTTGATTCCTCGGCGATGGTGACAACGCCTGGATGTTGGCCATAGACCTCGTGGTTGACCCGCTGGAGGAAGGAAATGGCCTCGAGGTTTTCACGGCCGCCATGCTTGTTGGGAATCCACTCGCCTTCCTTGCGCGAGTAATCAAGATAAAGCATCGACGCCACTGCGTCGACGCGCAATCCGTCGATGTGATAGCGGTCGCACCAAAACAGCGCATTGTTGAGCAGGAACGACGATACTTCGCGGCGGCCAAAATTGTAAATCGCCGTATTCCAGTCGGGATGAAATCCCTGGCGGGGATCGGCATGATCATAGAGTGATGTGCCGTCAAACTGGGCGAGTCCGTGTTCATCGGTCGGGAAATGGGCTGGTACCCAATCGAGAATGATGCCGATACCGCCGGCATGGGCCTGGTCAACAAAACGGGCAAAGGCGGCGGGGTCTCCAAAGCGCGATGTCGGCGCAAACAATCCCGTGGGCTGGTAGCCCCAGGAGGGATCAAACGGATGCTCTGAAACCGGCATCAATTCGATGTGGGTGAAGCCCATTTCAACGACGTAAGCGACAAGCTGTTCCGCCATTTCATCATAGGTCAGGAAGCGGTTGCCATCGCCCCGCCGCCATGACCCCGCATGAACCTCGTAGATGGACATGGGCACACGGCGCTGGTCGTGGAGCTTGCGCTTTTTCAGGTAGTCGCCATCGCTCCATTCAAAATGTTCGGTGCGGGCAATCTTGCTGGCGGTATTGGGGCGAAGCTCTGCGGCAAAGCCGAAGGGATCGGATTTCAAGGGCAGGCGATTGCCACCGGGGCCGAGCAGTTCATACTTGTAACCCTGGCCTTCGCTGGCGCCGGGCACGAATATTTCCCAAACACCGGTGTCAAGGCGCTTCCTCATGACATGCAACCGGCCGTCCCAGCCGTTGAAATCACCGATCACTGAAGCGCGCTGGGCATTGGGCGCCCAGACCGCAAAATGCACGCCGTCGGCACCTTCATGATGGATGGCGTGGGCACCGAGCTTGTCGTAAAGTCTCAGATGATTGCCTTCGCCGATGTAGTAATCATCCATGGGACCAAGCACCGGCCCGAAGGAATAGGCGTCGATCACGGTCCATGCGCCCCCGGCATTGCGGCAGTGGTAACGGATGGCGGCGCGGGCGGCGATTTTGACAGGCCCTTCGAAAAAGCCGCCTTGGCCCCGCTGTTCGAGAACACCAAGTTCCTGGCCCGCCAAAGTTTGGGCTGTCACGATATCGGCATGGGGAATGAAGCAGCGGGCAATCCATGTCTTGCCCTGTTGCTGCAAACCGAGGATTTCAAATGGATTGTTGTGCCGCCCTTCGGCCACAGCTTCGACGGCCTCGTCACTCAACATCCATTTCGGCCCGGCCATGCGAAACTCCTTACTTCACGGGAACCCCCCAGATATCCCTGGCATAGTCCCGGATGGTACGGTCCGATGAGAACCAGCCCATGTTCACCGTATTGAGGATGGCCTTCTCTGTCCAGCGGTCATGTGTGGCCCAAAGCCCCGAAACCTCGCCTTGCGCCTTGGCGTAGGCGGCAAAATCCGTGGCCACCATGAACCAGTCGCCGTGGATGAGACTGTCGACAATGGGGCGGTAGCGGGCCGTGTCGCCATCGGAATAGCGCCCCGACAAAAGCCCGTCACAGACCCGTTGCAGGGCAGGCGTTGCCGCAACCACGGCCTGGCCATCGACGCCCCGGCCACGCTGTTCATCGACTTCGTGGGCCTCAAGTCCGAACAGGAAGAAGTTCTCGGCACCGACTTTCTCGCGCATTTCCACATTGGCACCATCAAGCGTGCCAATGGTCAGTGCGCCATTGAGGGCGAATTTCATGTTGCCGGTGCCGGAGGCTTCCATGCCGGCTGTCGAGATTTGCTCAGACAGGTCGGCGGCGGGCACGATCTCTTCCGCGAGGCTGACATTGTAGTTGGGAATAAAAGCGATCTTGAGCTTGTCCTTGATATGCGGATCGACATTGACGACTGCTGCCACATCATTGATGAGCTTGATGATGAGCTTGGCTTGCACGTAGCTCGCCGCCGCCTTGCCGGCAAAAATCTTGACGCGCGGTGCCACAGAGGCAGAAGGTGAATCGCGCAGGTCTTCATAGTGGGCAATCGTCTCCAGGATATTGAGGAGTTGGCGCTTGTACTCATGGATGCGCTTGGTCTGCACGTCGAACATGGCATCGGGGCTCGTGAGAATGCCGAGGCGCGCGGCGATGAGATTGGAAAGTTCAGCCTTGTTCTCGCGCTTGATGGCGGAGAAACGCTCGCGGAAAGGCTTGTCCTTGGCGAAGGGCGCGGCCTTCACCAACTGGCTTGCATCATCAAGAAAACCATCGCCGATCGTCTCGCACAACAGTGCTGTGAGCCCGGGGTTTGAACCTTTCAGCCAGCGCCGAGGTGTGATGCCATTGGTCTTGTTATTGATGCGCCCCGGAAGCGCCTTGTTCAAATCCTTGAACACGGTCTTCTTCATCAGATCGGAATGCAGTGCCGAGACTCCGTTGATGCTGTGCGAACCGGTAAAAGCCAGTTGCCCCATGCGTACCCGCTTGCCATTTTGCTCGTCTATGATGGAAACTGATGCAAGAAATTCCGGCGTTGCATCATTGAGCGCCTTGGCCTTTTTCAACAGGTCGTCATTGATTGTGTAAATGATCTGCATGTGTCGGGGCAGCATGCGCTCCATGAGGGGCACCGGCCAGGTTTCCAGCGCCTCGGGCAGCAGTGTATGGTTGGTATAGGCCAGCACCGCCTTGGTGGTCTCGAAAGCTTCGCCCCACGCCACACCATGCACATCGATGAGAAGCCGCATCAGTTCGGCAACCGCAATGGCTGGATGGGTGTCGTTCATCTGGATCGCCACCTTGTCGGCGAGGTTTGACACATCGGGATATTGCTGGACGTGGCGGCGCAGAATGTCCTGCAACGAGGCCGATGTGAAAAAATACTCTTGGCGCAAGCGCAGTTCCTGGCCTTGCGGTGTTGAATCCGCCGGATAGAGAACTCGGGAAATGATTTCGGCGCGGTTGTGGTCGGCCAGCGCCCCGGAATAATCCCCGACGTTGAAGGCATCGAGGTGGATGGGATCAAGGGCCCGCGCCGTCCAAAGCCGCAGCGTATTGACGCGCTTGCCCCGCCAGCCGACCATGGGCGTGTCGGCGGCCGACGCCATCATCATCTCGCCGGGATGCCAGAAATGCCGCTGCTGCGCGTCGGCCAGTGCATCGCCCGAGACATGGCCATAAAAACCGACCTTGTAGGCGGCCTCGCGGCGGGGAAACTCCCAAGGATTGCCGTTTTCCAGCCAGTCCTCGGGCCGTTCCGTCTGCCAGCCATCAGTGATCAATTGCCGGAACAGGCCGTGGCTGTAGCGGATGCCGTAGCCATAGGCGGGGATACCAAGGCTCGCCATGCTCTCCATGAAACAGGCGGCAAGCCGCCCCAAGCCGCCGTTGCCAAGGGCAGCGTCGGGCTCCAGTTCCTCAACGAGGTCAAGATCGACATTGAGTTCGCGAAAGGCCTGCTCGTAGGATTCCGTGAGCTCGAGATTGCTGAGCGCATCGCGGAGCAACCGGCCCACCAGGAATTCAAGCGAGAGATAATAAACGCGCTTCGACTTGGCCCTGTAGCTGTCGCGCGTTGATTCCATCCAGCGGTCAATGATCTGGTCCCTGAGCGCCAGAATGCCGGCATTGAGCCAGTCATGGCGCTTGGCCACCGCTGCGTCCTTGCCGATTGAATAGGTGAGCTTGGCAAGAATTTTCGATTTGACGCTGTCGTCGGGGCGTGGGGCCGTTGGCTTGTTCATTACGGGTTCCGTCAGTTGGAAAACCCGTTTAGGGGAGGCAGATCGGCGCATGCAAGCATTCTGTTTGCTTGAAAATTACGCATGCGACATAACCACGCCAAGGGACGCCACGAGACAGGACGAGACATGAACAAAGCGGCACTTCAGGCGGCGATTGCGCAAGGGGCGGGGCGCACCCCTGCCGACCTCGTGTTGAAGGGCGGTCAATGGCTCGATCTCGTCACCGGCGGGCTTGTGGCCTCCGACATCGCCATCAGCGGCGACCGTATTGTCGGGACCCACGGCGACTACAAGGGTGCCGTGGAGATCGATGTGTCGGGCAAGATCATTGTGCCGGGTTTCATCGACACGCATTTGCACGTGGAGTCGTCCCTTGTCACACCGCAGGAATATGACCGCTGCGTGTTGCCCTATGGCGTGACCACGGCCATTTGCGACCCCCACGAGATTGCCAACGTGCTGGGCGTCGCAGGAATCCGCTATTTCCTGCTGTCGGCGGAAAACATGGTCATGGACTTGCGTGTGCAGCTTTCAAGCTGTGTGCCCGCGACGCATCTTGAAACTTCAGGTGCGCGTCTTACAGCATCCGATATCGCTCCCTTCATGTATCACAAAAAGGTTCTGGGCCTCGCCGAGTTCATGAACTATCCAGGCGTCATCAATGCCGATCCGGATTGTCTCGACAAGCTGGCGCTGTTCCAGGGCAGGCATATCGACGGACATGCACCACTGCTGCGTGGCAAGGACCTGAATGCCTATCTGGCAGCTGGCATCCGCACCGACCACGAAACCACATCAGCCGACGAGGCAAAGGAAAAACTTTCGAAGGGCATGCAAATCCTGATCCGCGAGGGTTCCGTGTCAAAAGACCTTCACGCCCTGTTGCCGATCATCACCGAACGCCATTCCCCGCATATTGCTTTCTGCACCGATGACCGGAACCCCCTCGACATTGCCGAGGAAGGCCATCTCGATTTCATGATCCGCACCGCCATTGCCAATGGCTGCGAACCGCTCGCCGTCTATCGCGCCGCCAGCATCTCCGCCGCCCGCATTTTTGGCCTGCGTGACCGTGGTCTCGTGGCACCGGGATGGCGGGCCGACCTTTGCGTGATTGATGATCTTCCGTCCTGCCATGTTGAAAAGGTGATTGTGGCAGGCAAACTGGTGACCGATGCGTCATTCACCAAGCGCAAGATGATTGCGCCCATCGGCCGTGAGAGCGTCAAGTCGAAGCCTGTTTATGCAGCACAGTTGCAGGTTCTGGGGACTGGGGAAAACACGCCGGTTATCGGTGTCACACCAGGCCGCATCATCACGCAGTTTCTGCGCCGCAAACTGCCAACCGAAAACGGCGTTGTTGGTGTTGACCTTTCGCAGGACGTGATCAAGGTCGCGGTGGTCGAACGCCATGGCGTCAACGGCAATGTCAAGGCTGGTTTTGTTTCGGGCTTTGGCCTGCTGAGCGGGGCCATTGGCTCAACCGTGGGCCATGACTGCCACAACATCACGCTCGTCGGCGTCAGTGACGAAGACATGGCGCTGGCCGCCAACCGCCTGCGCGAGATTGAGGGCGGTTTCGTGGTGGTGCGCGGCGGCAAGGTGCTGGCCGAATTGCCGCTGCCCATTGCCGGCTTGATGAGCGACCGTTCCTATGAGGAAGTGCGCTTTGCCTTGCAGCCTTTAAGGCTTGCGGCAAAGTCCCTTGGCACGCGCCTGACAGAACCTTTCCTGCAAGTGGCATTCCTGCCGCTGCCGGTCATTCCGCATCTGAAAATCACCGACAAGGGCATTGTCGATGTCGACAAATTTGCCTTTGTGGAAAGTTGAGTAGCCGCCATGCCGCGTTTTGAACGTGAAGCTTTGATGGAAAAATTCCGCGACATGAAACGCCGCCGCGTGCCGATTGTCGGGGGAGGTGCGGGTACGGGCCTGTCGGCCAAATGCGAGGAAGAGGGCGGCATTGATCTCATTGTCATCTACAATTCCGGGCGCTACCGCATGGCGGGAAGGGGTTCGCTCTCGGGTCTTCTCGCCTACGGCAACGCCAACGAGATCGTCATGGACATGGCCCGCGAAGTCCTGCCGGTGACGAAACACACGCCTGTTCTTGCCGGTGTCAACGGCACTGACCCTTTTTGCATTTTTGATGCCTTTCTCGATGACCTGAAGCGTGTCGGCTTTTCCGGCATTCAGAACTTTCCGACGGTGGGCCTCATTGATGGCGTGCTGCGGGCCAATCTCGAGGAAACCGGCATGTCCTATGGCCAGGAGATTGACCTGATCCGAATGGCCCACGGCAAGAACATGCTGACCACGCCATATGTCTTCAATGCCGGCGAAGCCAAGGCCATGACTGAGGCCGGTGCTGACATCATCGTGTGCCACCTTGGCCTCACCACCGGCGGCAGCATTGGATCAAAGACATCACTCAAGCTGAAAGACTGCCCGGCCATTGTTGATGAATGGGCAGAGGCCGCATTGAAGGTCAACAAAGACGCCATCATCATTGTCCATGGCGGACCCGTCTCCATGCCGGATGATGCCCAGTTTA
>JANNFZ010000542.1:0-4923 GCA_031380375.1 Hyphomicrobiales bacterium | reverse complement strand
CAATCGCTATATCAGCGACCGGTTCCTGCCCGACAAGGCCATTGATCTCATGGACGAGGCGGGATCGCGGCTGCGCATGCAGGTTGATTCAAAGCCCGAGGCGCTTGATGAATTTGACCGCCGGATCATGCAGTTGCAGATCGAACGTGAGGCCCTGAAGAAGGAAGTTGATGTGGCGTCGCAAGACCGCCTCGTGAAGCTCGAGATGGAATTGGCCGGGCTTGAGGAAAAATCAGCGAGTCTCACCCGCAAGTGGCAAGAGGAAAAAGACCATCTTGCCGCCTCGTCCAAGCTCAAGGATGAATTGGACCAGGCGCGCACCCAGTTGGAACAGGCCCAGCGCAAGGGTGACTTTGCCAAGGCCGGCGAGTTGGCTTACGCGCGCATTCCCGACCTTGAGAAAAAGCTGAAAGAGTCAGAGCAAGACACGGGCCACAAGCTTCTGGAGGAGGCTGTGACGGAGGCGCATATCGCGCATGTCGTGTCACGCTGGACAGGAATCCCTGTCGACAAGATGCTGGAAGGCGAACGTGAAAAACTGCTGGCCATGGAAGAGGCACTCGCCAACCGCGTTGTGGGACAATCTGATGCCGTGGTTGCAGTGGCAACCGCGGTGCGGCGGGCCCGCGCCGGATTGCAGGATCCAAACCGGCCCATTGGTTCTTTCATGTTCCTTGGCCCCACGGGTGTCGGCAAGACCGAACTCACCAAGGCGCTCGCCAATTATCTCTTTGATGACGAGCACGCCATGGTGCGCATCGACATGTCGGAATACATGGAGAAGCATTCGGTTTCGCGGTTGATTGGAGCGCCTCCAGGCTATGTCGGCTATGACGAAGGTGGGGCACTCACTGAAGCGGTGCGCCGCCGCCCCTATCAGGTCGTGCTTTTCGACGAGGTTGAAAAAGCCCATCCCGATGTTTTCAATGTGTTGTTGCAAGTGCTCGATGACGGCCGCCTGACCGATGGCCAGGGCCGCACTGTGGACTTCAAGAACACCTTGATCATCATGACCTCCAATCTCGGTTCCGAGTTCATGGTGCGGCTTGGCGAAGACCAGGACGTGGATGTGGTGCGCGACGAGGTGATGGATGTGGTCAAGCGCCAGTTCCGTCCGGAGTTCCTGAACCGTGTCGATGAAATCATCCTGTTCCACCGCCTGAAACGCATTCACATGGGAGCCATCGTCGACATCCAGATGCTACGCCTTGCAAAACTGCTCGTTGAGCGGAAGATCGAGGTGACCCTGACGCCCGCCGCCCGCGACTGGCTTTCTGACAAGGGTTATGATCCGGCCTATGGTGCGAGGCCATTGAAGCGGGTCATCCAGAAGTCGATCCAGGACCCACTGGCGGAAGCGCTGCTGGCAGGCCGCATCAAGGATGGCGATAAAGTTGCGGTTGATGCCGCAGGCAACAGGCTCTCGTTCAACGGGCTGGTCGACGGCAAGCCGCCGGAGGTCAGCAATGTGGTGACGCTGCATTAAGTCTCACCGTGACAAGGTAGGTTCACAGTTCAAAATTGCGTGACCACGTGATCTTGAGTTTCTTTGCCAGCCTGATCTTGTATTTGACGACGACCCGAATCCGCAGTTCCGGCCTTGCCTGCTTCACTATCGACACCTGGCCGCGCCACCATTTCAGTGGCTTGATGGTGATGTGGGCATTTTCACCGTTGGGAAGAATAGTTCCTGCCTTGTAGTTCGCAATGGAAAGATAGATCCCCTTGGTTGCCAACGAGGCAATGTCCTGCAAGATGTAGGCAATGTCATTCTCGTGCACATGTTCAAGCACGTCGGTGCACAGCACCAAGTCAAACCGGCGATCTGGTTTCTTTGCATGTTGAGGAACGGCAGGATCATAGAGCGCAACCGAACTGAGCCCCAGATATTCCCGCACCGTACCGACATTTTTCCGGCCGACCTTGACATCGGTCCAAGTATACTGCTCGCCCCTGCCACAGCCATAGTCGAGCGCTGATTTGGCCCCGATCATTTCACTGAAAGACCTCAATGCCCGCAGTTGCCGCAGAATGCTGCGGCCGGAATATCCGGACTTCCGGCCGGGTTGGTGCTGGCTGTGGTACAAGGCATATTGTTCAATGTATTTTTCGAAGGTATTCACGCGTCCTCCTTGGCGGTTGTCGGGTTGAAACGTCCACCTGCGAATATTTCCCCCGCAATCATTCCGAATTTTAGTGCGAGGCATTGCATTCGATCAATCAGTCTCCATGCCACTTTCGCAGGAGCCTGCCCGAGAGCATGCGGGGTCCCTGGTATTTGCCGCCAATCCTGGTGAAGAGATGCGGCTGTTTCAACCTGATCCTGTGCAGCAGGGTCTCTTCATCGTGGGCGTATTGGTCCTTGAGTGAGGCAACCAATTCGCTTTCAAACAAGGCCAGAATTTTTGGCCAGACGTTGACATGGGCAACGAGGAATGAGGCATTGACGCCCAATTTCTCGCCCATAAAATGGGTGCTTGTGCCGTAATGATGAATTGAGCTTGCGCCGAACGGGACTTTTGCAAAGTCCCAATTGGCCCTCAGACGATTGAACCTCGATACACTCGTGTCGATCCAGGCGAGGAAGCCTGAATCATCGGACTTGCGCAAGTCAATTGTGCGCGTCACCAAATGGACCTTGCTCATCCAAATGGTCATCAGTCCCATGTAGCTCTCTTCGCCTGACTTCAAGTAATCGCGTAGATAGTGATTGACCGCCTTTTCCTTGCCGGGATCAGGATAGTCGAATTGGAAGCGGGCGGGGTCCATTGACTTGCAGCAGGCGAGGAGCGCCGGTCCGTGCCGGTAGGCCGGCAAGTCAGCAAGCGCAATGCGTTGTCCGGTGACCGCAACATCGGCATCGAGTGCTGCCGATTGGAACATGGCGAGGACCGCTGGGTCGTCGTGGAAAACCACCATTTCGCTGCCGCGGATCATCCGCAGGGTCTTGGGAAGGCGCTCTCGGTAGTGTTCCGGCGAACGCTTGGTGTTGCCCGGCAGGTGCCAGTAACCAGTGCAGTATGTTACGGACTGCACATTGGGCTTCGACATTGTCAGGCCTGCTCGCCCAGGAGCAGCTTGATGGTGCGTGCCACATCTTGCGTTGCTGACCATGGCGACGGTTTGCCCGGCGTGGGGTCGGAGAACAGTCTCACATAGCCCATATCAACAAAACGGCGCACAAAGCGATAGGTCGGCGTATCGCGGTTCTTCACGGGCAAGTCGAGGATCGTCACCGGCCTGCCCGTTGCCAGTGTTTCGCAGGCCATGGAAATTGAATCCGGGGTAACGAAAAGATTTTTAGCCGTTGCAAGCACCCGCAGATAGGCCTCCCGGTCGTTCCGGTCGATGAGGTGGGTTGAGTTGTCGTCGAAGGTTTTTCGGATTTCGCTTTCAACTTCCGCCGGGGTGCGGCGGGAGAAAGCCACGCTGAGCATGCCGTATCTTTCCTTCAGCGTCTGCATTTGAGGGATCAATGCGACTGCCGTGAATTCGTAAGCCTTGTTTGTGCCGCCCAGAAGAACAACGGCGGCGGGTCCGTTTGCGTCGTTGTGAATAGCCGAAACAGGCACGCCATCCATCCAATGCGTATTTCGTGCACCGGGAAGAATTTTTGTGAAATCAACAGTGAGCTGTTCGTGTGTAGAGGCAATCGCGATGTCAAAGATCGGGTATTTGCCGCTTGGACATCCGATGAAGATGCTTTTGCCGTCGGGTGCCATGAAGATAGAGCTTCGCTTACCAAAAACCTCACTCGCCGCCCCGCTGCATATGACTACGTCTGGGCGCAGCCCGGACAGCGCTTTCAGGGCAGATTTTTGCTGACTTCGCGCTGTCCGCCAAGTGCGCAGGTAGCTTATCGGCCCGTCAGACTTGGAACCCCCATCGATTTTCAAAACGACAGCAGGGGTCCAATCCATCGCTTCACACAGGGCGTGACACTGGTTGACGTGTCCCATTTTGTTGGTGCTTATAATGGCGACGCAATACCTCGGCATAGGTGCCTGTGCCACGTATAAAACCCTACTGCCCGGCCTGGGCGATCTGCGTGGAGGCGGGGGCCTGCTGCATCATGGCGAGGACGCGCTGCTTCATCACGCGGAATTTTTGCAGGTCATTGCCGGCCAGCTGGCGGCCGCCTGTCGCCTTGATGGCTGTGGGGTTGACCGGCCGGTCATTGACGCGGACTTCATAATGCAAATGTGGTCCGGTGGAACGGCCCGTCGTTCCGACATAACCGATGACCTGGCCCTGGTTGACCTTGGTGCCGGAGCGAATGCCCGCTGCAAGCCTCGACATGTGGGCATAGAGTGTTTTGTATTTCGTGCCGTGCTTGATCACGATGGTGACGCCATAGGTGCCATGGCGGCCCGCAAGATCAACGACACCGGCACCAGCCGAGCGAATTGGCGTTCCTGTCGGTGCACCAAAGTCAACGCCGGTGTGCATCTTGGAATAGCGCAGCAACGGATGGCGGCGCATGCCGAAGCCGGAGGTGAGGCGGGCGCCTGAAATCGGTGTTTTCAAAAGGGCGCGTGACGCGGAACGGCCGTTTTCATCGAAATATTCGGTTTGCCCGTCGGAAGAGGTGAAGCGATAGTAGGATTTGGTTTTGCCGTCGAAGGTCAACTCGGCATAGTGCAGGACCTTGCGCTTGCTCGACGAGCCCGAGAGCGGCTTGCCGAAGAACATTTCGAAACTGTCGGCGGCTTTGATCTGGTGCTGGAAGTCCACGTCATAGGAGAAAACGCGGGTGAACTCGGAGACGATATTGTCGGGAATGTGGTTGTCCTTGGCGGTGGCGTAGAGGCTGGAGCCGATTTGGGCTTGAGCGCGGTAATGCAGCACTTCGGCATATTGCGATTTGGCGCCGTCCTTCTTGCCTTCGATGCGAACGTCAAACAGACCGTCTTCGTCGGCTTC
>JANNFZ010000533.1:0-5052 GCA_031380375.1 Hyphomicrobiales bacterium | reverse complement strand
GTGATCTCCTCAAGAAGGCCTTCTTTCAGCAGCATCGGCTTCAGGCCAAGACCAAGAAACTTGTCATTGCGGACATGCAAGTCATTCTCGTCCGCCTCGTTGCGCGGGTTTGCGACCAACTCAACCTTTGCACCTGTCAATTTGCCAATCATATGTGCCAGATCCCGCACGCGATGGGTTTCAGTCATCTGATTGAGAATGTTCACGCGATCGCCTTTCTTCGGGGGATTCTGGATCGCAATCGCCACACAGCGGACCGTGTCCTGGATATTGATAAAAGCGCGTGTCTGCCCGCCGGTTCCATGAACTGAAAGCGGATACCCAACCGCAGCTTGCGCAAGAAAACGGTTCAGCACTGTCCCGTAGTCACCGTCGTAGTCAAACCGGTTGATCAGGTCGACGTGTTTGCGCGTCTCTTCCGTCTGTGTTCCCCATACAATTCCCTGATGCAGATCGGTGATCCGGAGCTTGTCGTTCTTTGCATAGAACTGGAAGAAGAGCTGATCCTGGGTTTTGGTCAGGTGATAGATTGATCCAGGATTTGACGGGTAGAGGATTTCCTGATCCAGCAACCGGCCATCATCGGTCGTCACCTTGATTGCGAGATAGCCTTCCGGGATTTTCATGCCCGCAGAGCCATAGCCATAGACGCCCATTGTCCCGAGATGGACAAGATGAATGTCGCGGCCCGATTCGACGATGGCTGCGCAAAGATCATTGGTGGCATTGAGGTTGTTGCTGACTGTGTAGCGCTTGTGGCTCGACGACTTCATTGAATAGGGTGCGGCGCGCTGTTCCGCAAAGTGCACGACAACGTCAGGCTTTTCGTTGTTGAGCAAATTCAGAAGTTTGTCGTAATCTTCACCGACGGTGAAATTGTGGAAACCGATGGACTTTCCCGAGAGCTCTTTCCACCGTGCCAGTCGTTGTGACATTGGTTGGATGGGCGTCAGCGAATCAACTTCAAGCTCGATATCAATCTCGCGGCGTGACAGATTATCAACAATTATCACGTCGTGACCGAGCCCGGACAGGTGCAAGGCCGTGGGCCAGCCGCAGAAACCATCACCACCCAAAACTATGACTTTCATGGGGAATCCCTTGCATTCTCAATCAAAATTCGGGCCACGGCTAACTCTGTAAACCCGCAATGTCAACTTCAATCAGCCCCAGGCAGAATTGCCCGCAGCGACTTGGATAGCGGGTCACGACCAATTGGCCAAGCCGCGCAATTTGGGTCAATCTCCGCCTTGACTTGTTGGTTGGGTCCGGCAATTGAAGACCACAAGGTGATGGGCTTCTGGAGAGGCACATGAGATTTTTGCCGCACATGGCACCGGACGCAATGGTGGTTTTCCATGATTTGGTCTCGCCCCACGTGACGGCCGGCCTAAAGGTCATGAAGGATGCGGGCTGGAACATCGAATTGTTCAACACCGTGCAAATTTTGGGCATTGCCTGGAGGGGAAATGTCAGCCCCCGAAGCATGTGCGTGATCCCAACACACCACAACTTCTTGACGACAAGACGGAACACTTCTTGCAATTTCCCTGCTTTTCATGACTCATTCCACCGGGGTTTTTCGGCAAATTTTTCTTGGGTAGCTTAACGAGGTAGCGGCAATGTCAGAATTGCAAAATATGGTTTGGGAAGATCTGGTCACGCTCAATTCACGGACCGAACCGGTCTTCACCGTTCTTGGGCCTGCAGCCAGCCACTACGAGGCCGATACGCGAAAGGACACGTGGTCGAAGCTTGAATTCAAGGCCGCGTTGGCGCGCGATGGCCACCCGTTGCCTGAAACCAGGGATCGCGAAGGTTATTGGGGTCCCAATCATTTCAGCTACTGGGCAAGTGGCTTGCAGGATTCGCGAAACGTTTGGGAAGCGGCCGAAAAATACGGCACAAAGCTCGGTAACTTCCTGGATATTGGTTGTGCTTCGGGCCGGGTCATCAGGCATTTTGCCGTGCAAAAACCGGACTGCCGAACACTGGGTTGCGACATCAACCGCTTACATGTCGAGTGGTGCAACACCCATCTACCTTCAAACTGCACAGTCTTTCAAAACCATTCAATTCCCAGTTTGCCCATCGAAAGCAACAGCATTGACGTCGTCTCGGCGTTCAGCGTGTTCACCCACATTGAAGCGCTCGAAAGCGCGTGGCTCATGGAAATTCAACGCATATTGCGGCCGGGCGGACTGGCGTGGATCACCGTCCACACCGAAGACACACTCAAGGCCATGAACCCAGATTGGCCACTGTGGAAACCCGTGATGAACCATCCGGACGCACACAGCCTCATCTCCGAAGACCGGAATTTTTCTGGCAATCGCATGGTCATGCGCTGGAAAGCCAATCGGTCCTATTCCAGCAATGTCTTCTACAAAAAGGCCTACTTGCATTCACATTGGTAAAGGTTCCTGGAAGTGCTGGAGCTGCTCCACCGCTTTCCCATTTTCCAGGACGTGATGGTCATGCGCAAACGAGGATGACGGCCGGCTTTGGCTGCTCACCAACTGGTGCCGGGCACATGCATCATGGCGGCAGATTGGCCGCCTTCATCGGCAATCACGGTCAACAGGCGCTCGATCGCACCGCCAGCCTCGACTGCCGGAAATGATTGAGCCCTCAATGTCTCGGCACAACCCGCAAGTCGTTTGAACGTTTCCGTGCGCGCCCAGAAAGCACCTCCAACCGGAAAATCCAGTTCGCCGGGCAAAGGCAACCGCAAGTCCAGTTTTTCCGCAATGGTGTCTGCAATGTTCTGCGTTTTCACCCAACCAAACATCCGGGGATGGGCGGGAAAGACCAGAGCCAAATTGGGGTCTGATTCAAACTGTGAGAGGATCCTGTCTGCGTTGGGATGAGCCGTGCCGACGAAGTGCTCCCAAGAAAACTTCCGCCAGCCGTCGCCTAGCAGCGCACCTTTGGCCGCTTCGCGCTTCAACACGAAGAACCCGACAACATCGTAGCGTCTCGCGACAGCTTGCTGGAAGGCATCAAGAATGGGCAAGCTGTCCGAGGCGCTTGCTGAAAGTGGAACAACGGCAGCGTAACTGTCTGCCCTTCCCTGTTGTTCTATGGCTGTTTCAAGCCGCCCAACTGCATCATTGACAATGCCGTCTGTCGTGCCGGAAACCAAAATGTGCACGTCCGTTTTCATGGACGCAATGCCCGGGCAGATCTGGTCAACGAGGTCGGGATCAGCAACATGGAGATACATCGCAACTCGCAAATTCGTTGCCGGTTCGAATGTTGCTGCGGGCTCAAGAAGCTGGCGGGCCCATTTGCCTGGAGGCCTTGCGGAAGCAAGATAGTGGGCAAATGGCGTCGACAAGCCGAGTGCTTCACCTGCGTGCCCTGCATAGACACCAGGATGAAAGCCGGCATAGGGTTTGCGCTTCATGTGAAAGCTGGCAGATCCCGGTGTCACGCGGTCATTTTCGACATAGCCCTTGATGGCATGGTCGCCACCGAGAGCACTGTTCGGGCCAAAATATGTCAAGGCATCGAACAGATCGGACCGGGAAATCACATCAATATCCAGCTTTTCCTGGACGGCAATCCGTGTTCGCGCGCTGCCGCTTGCCACCACTGACGCCGCCAGCGCAGCAACTCCGTCAACCTGCCTATTGGCCGGATAAAAGGCCTTTGCAGCGATCATCGCATTGTTACGGGCAAATTTTTCGAACACTGCCGCGCTTTCGCAGACAACCGAAACGGCTTGGGCAAAGACCGAGCGCATGGCATCCTCTGAATAGGCAAGCTCGTCATAGTCCTGGAAGACGGTAATGAACGGAATTTCCAGTTGATTGAATATCGGGACAATCCAGGCCCACGCCGGGTCCGCCATGATTGCATAGGGAACCTCATACTCCGCCTTAAGCCGCTCCAACAGGACCATTTGCTCAAGTGCATCAAGCTTCGACCTGATCGGTTTTTCGGGCGCAACAACAACAAGATTGCCGTTCCCGGCTGACTTGCCGGATTGCAATGCTGGTTCAAGTTGCAAGCGGACTAACGGAACCCGCCGCGAAAGTTCCGATGCAATTGTTGAAATAAATTCATTTGGGACATCTGCGGCCTCTCCACCCATTTGACCGAGAAAGAGAACATGCGCCGAAGAAACACTGCGGGGCGTTTTGAACTCGCCCGCCAGCGGCAATGCCCTGCGCCCCTGCCGCCTGCCAATTTCAATATAATGCATAACCGGGCTGGGGCCATACATCGCAACGTCATCATAGCGTTTCGCATAGTAGACCGGATCAAATTGCGGCGATGGCTTGATCCCCTTTGCCTCTCCAAATTGCAAATAGTGGATGGCAGGATCGAGCTTGGCAAAGCGCGCCGCAAGAAGCAGGGGATAGCTTTTCTCGTCAAACAATCCGCTGGCCCGCAGCGTTTTTGCCTGGATTGAGAGTTCCATGTGGCGGATTGCCTGAATCCCGGCCATGTCCTGTGAGCCTCGCGAGTTTGTTTGTTGTCAACAATTTTCCGCACCTTAAGCCACAAGGCAGGGGTTCAAGGCAACGGTATTCTGCCCTTTGGGGCCATCGGCGCGGCTCATGGCAAAGTTGCTCCGTGCCTTAAACTGTGCCACATCCCTCGCGCGGCCAGGCCGCGAAACTTTGCGTAATGCCAGCAGGATAGCGGAATGATACTTGTGACGGGCGGTGCCGGCTTTATCGGCAGCAACTTTGTCCTGGACTGGATGTCGACCACCGACGAACCGGTGGTGAACCTCGACAAGTTGACCTATGCCGGCAACCTGCAAAACCTGGCATCGATCTCCAATGACCAGCGCCACAGTTTTGTCCGCGGCGACCTGTGCGATTCCGAACTCGTCGCAAGCCTGCTCAATGATCATCGACCGCGCGCCATCCTGAATTTCGCGGCCGAAAGCCATGTTGACCGGTCAATCCACGGACCTGGGGAATTTGTCACGACCAACATTGTCGGCACTTTCAAATTGCTGGAAGCGACGCGGGCCTTCGTGCAAGGCCTGGAGCCAGCCGAACGCAGCGCTTTTCGCTTCCTGCATGTCTCGAC
>JANNFZ010000531.1:0-3304 GCA_031380375.1 Hyphomicrobiales bacterium | reverse complement strand
AACCAGGAACGCACGGACTCTAACAAGTGCTTTTTCCACCTACCATGCGGTACACACACTGGCAGCGCGGTATTCGTGAGGCTTATCTTCGCCGCTTTCGCGGCCTCGGAAAACAGGATATAGTCGCCCGCCCGCGCGGTTTAACCGGCGGCATTGCAATGCCCCATACTTGGGAGATTGTGATGACCAAACGAAAACTCGTAACTAGGAAGCAACTACGCCTTGATTACGGAATCCCTTACTCAATCGTTCACATTCGCCGCCTGGAGTTGGTTGGCCAGTTCCCTTCCAGGGTACAGCTAGGCCAATGCCGCGCAGCCTATGTGGCCGAGGAGGTAGAGGAATGGATCGAGAAGCGAATTGCAGCACGGGGAACTAGCACAGTTCCCTCTTAGAGGGCGGGGCTCGGCTTCCAAACCGCGCCCTTTACTGTTGGACTGCTGAACCTGCAGCGGCTTCATTTCCGTACTAGCACGCTTAGCGGACATATCGCGGGCATGGCCAAACCGTCGAGAATGACCCAGGCTGTGTGAAAACCCGATTTATGCTATGAGATTATTGTGCGATTCCCCAAAGACCCAAGGCAAAGCCCAGCCGACACTCAGGGGTTGCTAAGAAGAAGGAATGCCAACAGACGAGCGCTAACCATGGCCCTTCCTAGGGCAAGTCAGCGCCAATGCAAGGCTGCCGGCACGTCGTGGTAACTCATTTGCTCCTTTTCATTTATCATACGAAAGGTGGCCTGAGTCCTTGTGGTATATTATCCATATGCTAGCATATCTTCGCGGGCCTCGACCAAGAAGGCCCTAAAAGCCATGGGAGAGTTAAATGTTCAAGAAAGCATTGATTTATTCTGTCGCGCTAGCGGCGGCGTTGGCAGCGGGTTCCGCGTTTGCCGACACCAAGGACAAGAAAATCGCACTCTCCAACAACTACGCCGGAAATTCCTGGCGCCAGGCCATGTTGAAGAGCTGGGACAAGGTGACAAAGCAGGCCGTAGCTGACGGCATCGTGGCCGCCGCCGACCCCTTCACCACCTCTGAAAACCAGGTGACCGAACAGGCCGCCCAAATCCAGAGTCTCATTCTGCAAGGCTACAACGCCATCGTCATCAACGCCGCTTCACCGGATGCCCTGAACGGCGTCGTGAAGCAGGCCTGCGATGCCGGCATCGTCGTCGTGTCGTTTGATGGCATCGTCACCGAGCCTTGCGCCTATCGCATCGCCGTGGACTTCGCCAAAATGGGCGAAGTGCAGGTCGATTATCTCAACGCGAAAATGCCAGGCGGCGGCAATCTTCTCGAAATCCGCGGGTTGGCCGGGGTTTTCGTCGATGACGAAATCTCCAAGGGCATCCACCGCGGTGTTGCAAAATATCCGCAGTTCAAGATCGCCGGTTCCGTGCATGGCGATTGGGCCCAGGAAGTGGCGCAAAAGGCTGTGGCCGGCATTTTGCCTTCACTGCCTGAAATCAAGGCCGTGGTGACACAAGGTGGCGACGGCTACGGTGCAGCACAAGCCTTTGCCGCGGCGGGCAGGCCAACCCCCACCATCATCATGGGCAACCGCCAGGATGAAATCCAGTGGTGGAAAGAACAGAAGGACGCCAATGGCTACGAAACCATGTCGGTGTCGATTGCGCCCGGTGTCTCTACGCTGGCCTTCTGGGTGGCGCAGATGATCCTCGACGGCAAAAAAGTGCCGCAGGACCTGACGGTGCCTTTCCTGCAGATTGACCAGGCAACCCTCGAGGCCAATGTCGCCACGACTGAAAAAGGCGGCGTGGCAAATGTCGAATACTCCGCGTCCGATGCGGCCAAGGTTGTGGGTGGCATGTAAATTTGCATGACGAAGTGATCAGACTTGACGGCGTCGAAAAAAGTTTCGGCGCCGTCAAGGCATTGGCGGGTGTGTCGCTGGCTGTGAAGGCTGGCGAATGCTTGGGGTTGGTCGGCCACAATGGCGCCGGCAAGTCGACGCTGATGCATTTGCTGAATGGCACGCTGATCCCCAGTGCGGGTACGCTGGTCGTGGCTGGTGCCCGCGTGGAGGGGCGCTGGTCTGCCGCTGCAGCAAGGCAAAAAGGCATTCGCTGCGTATTTCAGGAACTTTCCCTCTGCCCCAATTTGACAGTGGCCGAGAATACCAGGATCACCCATCGTTCGCTGTCGGGCCTCGGCTGGAAAAACCGGGCGCGGCAGTTGATTCTTGCCAAGCTCGACGAAATCTTTCCGGGCCATGGCATTGGCGCTGATGACGAAGTTGCAAGCCTGGCCATCGGCAAACGGCAAATGGCCGAGATCGCCCGTGCCTTTACGGTGACCAACGAAACCCTGCGCCTTGTCATTCTGGATGAGCCCACATCATCGCTTGATGCCGTGACTGCAAAGCAGCTTTTGGCCTATGTCGCCAGCGAAACCAAACGCGGCACCGCGGTCATCTTGATTTCGCACCTTCTGGGCGAAGTGTTGGTGGCCTCGCACCGCATTGTGGTGATGAAGGACGGCAAGCTGGCGGCTGAACGACCGTCCGCAAAATTCACTCGTGATAGCCTGGTCACCGCCATGGGCTCTACGGTGCAAAAGGCAAACGGTCGGGCAACGGCAACAACAGCGCTGGGTGCCGAACTCGTGAGCACACGGCCAAGTGGCCGCCCGAGTACGCAGCTCCAGGCCCACCGTGGTGAAATAGTCGGCCTCGCAGGCCTGGCGGGCCATGGGCAAACCCAAATGTTGTTGCGCATCTTTGCGCGCGATCGCGCCGACGTTGCCGCTCCCATGGCCTTCATTGCCGGCGACCGGCAGTCGGATGGCGTGTTCAACTTGTGGTCGATCGGCCACAACATGTCGGTGCGCTCGATCAAGGCGCTGCGCCGCTGGGGCTTAATTGATCTTGCCGCCGAACGCCAGCTCGAGCAAAGCTGGCAACAACGCATGGCCATCCTCACCCCGGACATCAACAACAACATCCTGACGCTGTCCGGCGGCAATCAGCAAAAGGCCCTGTTTGCCCGGGCACTGGCCAGTGATGCCGCGATTGTTCTGATGGATGACCCCATGCGTGGCGTTGATGTCGGCACCAAACAGGAAGTCTACGCCATGATCCGCAAAGAAGCAGCGGCAGGGCGCTGCTTCATCTGGTACACGACGGAGTTCGAAGAACTCAGCCATTGCGACCTCGCCTATGTGTTTCGCAATGGCGCCATTGCCGCGAGTCTTTCGGCGGGTGAACTTAGCGAAGACAAGGTACTGGCCGCTTCCTTTGCGGACCAGGCCGCATGATCAACCGCACGCTGATCCGCCAG
>JANNFZ010000556.1:0-6407 GCA_031380375.1 Hyphomicrobiales bacterium | reverse complement strand
CAGAAAAGACTGGGGGCAAGTGCCATGATGACATAGTCGATCAACAGGCCAAACACTGCGAGCAGCAACAGGGGGCGGCGGCCAAACGCATCGGAAAGATTGCCCATGGTCGGGCCGAAGAGAAATTGCGTTGCCGAAAAGGCAAAGAACATCCAGCCGCCAATGAGCGCTGCTTCGGCAATTGTGATATGCGCCACATCCTCGATCAGCGCCGGCAACACCGGCATGATGAGACCAAAGCCCACCATGTCGAGAAACACGGTGATGAACACGAATGTGATGGCGTGTTTGCTGGCAGGTGATGCGGTCATGTGGGGGCTTCAAGCGGAAATCATCGCGATCCGCAACTGACAGCGGCTGTCAGGAGCCAGAGCACCCCCGAAAATGCCCCGCAGCCCTTCGCAAAAGGCATTTCCGAATGCGCACGGATAACGTAGGGCGTAGGCCCGCCATCCAAATCATTCCGGACAATCATGCCAAACCCAGCTTCTGCCCGTCTCGCCATTCTCGCCCTCTTCACGCTGCATGGCATCATGGTCGGCGGATGGGTCACGCATATTCCGCTGGCCAAGGAACGCCTTGGCGTCGGTCCCGGCATATTCGGATTTGCGCTTTTGTCATTTGCACTGGGTGCCGTGATCGCCATGCCGATTGCCGGTGCTTTCATCAACCGTTATGGCAGCGCCCGCGTCACCTGGACCACTGGCCTCGGCCTTGCAGCTTTCCTGTTTGGGCCAGCCCTTGCCCCCACATTGCCGCTCTTCATGCTGGGTGGTGTGGCACTTGGCGCATCGATTGGCAGCATGGATGTCGCCATGAACGCCCATGGCCTTGCCGTCGAGAAGGCGCTGAAGAAACCCGTCATGTCGGGCTATCACGGCGGCTTCAGCGTGGGTGCGGCCGCTGGCACATTGCTGGGTGCGTCGTGGCTCAAGATTGTCGGCCCCCATTGGCAGCTCTTGAGCATCAGCGCGTTCTGTGCGCTTGGCGTGGTGATCAGCAGCCGCTATCTCATGGCCGCGTCCGTGGACAAGGGCCTCTCGGGCACGCATTTCGCATTTCCCACGCGGGCCACCATCGGGCTCGGGTTGTTGTGCTTTCTGGCCTTGATGATCGAGGGATCGGTTGCCGACTGGGCAGCCATTATGATGCGCGAACGCTTTGTCATGGATGCCGCCACTGCGGCCTATGCTTTTGGCTTCTACCAGATCGGCATGGCTGTGGCGCGCTTCACCGGCGATTGGCTGCGGCTCAAATTCGGTGCCGTTCCCATGGTGGCGTTCAGCGCCGTGATGACGGCGGTAGGCACAGGTGCCGCACTCACAGCCTCCAGTGAACTTGTAGCCTTCGCCGGATTTGTTGTGGGCGGGCTTGGCATCGGCAATGTGGCGCCAGTGCTTTTTGCAGGCGGCGGCAGGCTCGAGCCCGATGCGCCGGGCCGCGGCATCGCCGCAGTCACAGCACTTGGCTATTCAGGCTTTCTCGTCGGCCCACCGCTCATCGGCATTGTGGCCGAGTTTACAGGCTTGCCGGGTGCTCTCTGGATCACTGTCGCTGCGGCATTGATCATCGCCGCTTTTGCCCGCATGGTGCAATCGGCAGACACCTATTGAGGGGCAGCATGTCTCACATCGCGGGAAAACGAATTTTCATCACAGGTGCAGGGCGCGGCCTTGGCGCTGCCCTTGCTGTCGTATTCTCAGACCTTGGTGCCAAGGTCGTGATGACAGCGCGCAGCGTCGAGCCGCTATCGGCACTCGCACAATCGATCAAGGCCCGCACAGGTGAGGCACCTGAATATCATGCCATGGATCTTGCCGATATTTCCCAGACCACGCTGTTTGCCAAAAAGTGGCGCGATGAAAAGCAGCCTCTCGACATCCTCATCAACAACGCCGCGACATGGCTTTCCGGCCCCATGGACAGCCACGATGCCTATTCGATTTCACAAACCATCACTGCCAATGTCACAGGCACCTTGCTGCTGACACGCGGGTTGTTGCCGTTGCTCAAAGCGTCACCGACCCCTGATATCGTCAACATGGTCTCGGTCAGCGGCATGAGCAATGTGCCCTTGCAAGGTGCCTCGGTTGCCTATGTGGCCTCAAAACACGGGCAAGCTGGATTGACCGATGCACTGCGCCAGGAATTGCGTGGGTCAGGCGTTCGCATCACCGCCGTCTATCCGCCCAACATTGAAGACATTTCACCGCTGGACGCCGCAGCCTGGGATGGTCCGCGGGATGGCATGAGTTGGCTCACCAACAAGGATGTGGTGGGTGCCATCATCGGCGCGTTGTCCAGGGCCCGCCATGTGACCTTCATGTCGGTGCTGCTGGAAACGGCCACCAGCAATTTTCATGGATAGTAAATGACTGGAAAACTGGACGGCCGCGTGGCCATCATCACAGGTGCCGCAAGGGGCATCGGCCTTGCCATCGCCGAACGTTTTGTCACCGAAGGGGCCATCGTCACCATGTGCGATGTGCTGGATGACCAAGGCCAGGCGCAAGCCAAGCGCATTGGTGCAACCTATCTACATTGTGATGTTTCAAAATCATCGGATGTGAAGGCGCTGGTTGCCGCCGTCGTCAAGGCCCATGGTGCCGTTGATCTTCTTGTCAACAATGCCGGGCTGTCCATTGCCGGGGATTTCCTTTCGATCACCGAAGAAGATTTCGACACGGTGATCGGTGTCAATCTCAAGGGTTCATTCCTGATGTTGCAGGAAGTGGCGCGCCACATGGTAAAGCAGATTGCGGCGGGACGGGCTCCGGGTGCCATCGTCAACATGTCCTCAGTCAATGACACACTGGCAATCCCGACGATTGCCCCCTACACCATGTCAAAAGGTGGCGTGAAACAACTGACCGCTGTTGCGGCCCTGGCGCTCGCTCCCCATGGCATTCGCGTCAATGGCATCGGCCCAGGTTCCATCCGCACCGATATGTTGACAACGACATTGAAAGACAAGGCGGCCATGAACCGGGCCATGTCACGGACCCCACTTGGCCGGGTCGGCGAGCCTTCGGAGATCGCAGCACTTGCTGCTTTCCTCGCAAGCGATGATGCCAGCTACATTTCAGGACAGATCATCTATGCCGACGGTGGCAGAATGCCGCTCAACTATACAGTGCCTGTGAGAGAATAGTGACCCCACCCCCGGCCCCTCCCCGCAAAGCGGGTAGGGGTGAACTCCCAAAAACTCACTCCTCCCCAATTCTTGGGGAGGGGCAGGGGTGGGGGTGAGGTCCCTACTCAACAATAATCACTTGACCCGTCAGCGCACCCTCGACCGACTTCGCATAAGCCGTGCCCACGCGCGCCGCTGACACAGGCTCATGGCCCGGGAAGAAGCCGTCATATTTGACGACGGAGTCTTCAAGCAAGCCGGGGCTCACGACATTGATGCGAATGCCCCTTGGCATTTCGATGGCCGCGGATTTGACGAAAGCATCAAGTGCGCCATTGACGGCGGCGGCATTGGCGCCTTTGCGGATGACATCGCGGTTGGTGACACCACTGGTGAGCGTGAACGAGCCTTGATCCTTGACATAGCCAAGCCCCAGCAACACGAGATTGATCTGTCCCATGAGCTTGTCGTTGATGCCCTTCATAAAGTTCTGGGACGTCATATCGACCAACGGCCCAAAATGCGTATGGCCCGATGTCGCGACAACGGCGTCAACCGGACCAACCTTTTCATACATTGCGCGAATGGCGGCTTCATCCATGAGGTCCACCTTCACATCGCCCGAGGAACGGCCCGCCGTTACAATTTCATGGCGTGAAAGTCCCAAAGCCGCCGCCTTGCCCACGGTGCCTGACGCACCAACCAGCAACACGCGCATCTTATGCTTGATCCTCGACCTTCAGGCCCTTCAGTTTGGCAAAAACCGAATCGGCATTGATGTCCTTGTCCTTGGGCGGTTCATTGGATGCAGCGGCAGCGGTCGCGGCATCGGCTTCACGCTGCTCCATGGCCATGCGATGGGCGGTCGTGCCTTCAACTTCAGACGCTGGAATAAGGGTACGCGGCGCTTCGGCGTCGCCGACAATTTTGCGACCCTTGTTGGCGGCCTTCTGCACGGCGAAATCAAGATCAATCTGCGAGCACAGGCCAAGCGACACAGGGTCCACCGGCTTGATGCTGGTGATGTTCCAATGCGAGCGGTCACGCACCGCGTTGATCGTGTGCTTGGTGGTGCCCACGAGCTTCATGATGGCGGCGTCGGCCAGTTCCGGGTGATAGCGCAGCAGCCACTGGATGGCATCAGGACGGTCACCGCGCCGCGACACCGGCGTGTAGCGGGGCCCCGAGGTTGCGACCTTCACCTGCACATCAACCTTGGATTCGAGAATGTGCAAGGGCCGTGCAACATCAGCTTCGGCACTGGCAATTTCCTCGCGGGTCAATTGCCCGCCGGTCACCGGGTCGAGGCCCTTGATGCCGGTTGCCACATCGCCATCGGCAATGCCTTTGATCTCAAGTTCGTGGAGATGGCAGAAATCGGCGATCTGCTTGAAGGTCAGGACGGTATTCTCAACCAGCCAGACGGCGGTGGCTTTGGGCATCAATGGGGGGCGTGACATATGATTTCTCTCTTTCAGAACCGTTCCACGGGTTCCAATTGTTTTGACAGTAAATTGTCGGGGATAACGCGGATATAGGCGAACAAGCAGGGAAACGCAATCGTCACGTCATGAGGATGATTTTCCCCACGTGGGCAGAGCTTTCCATCAGGGCATGGGCCTTCGCGGCATCCTTCAAGGGAAATGTGGCGTGGATCACCGGGCGGCATTTGCCCGCCTCCAACAAGGGCCAGACTTTTTCCTCAAGGGCGCGGGCAATCGCCGCCTTTTCCGCAACAGTGCGAGGACGCAGTGTTGAACCCGTGAAGGTCAGGCGCTTCAGCATGATGGGCAGGAAATCGGCGGTGATTTTTGATCCCTGCTGAAAAGCAATCTGCACAATGCGGCCATGGAGATTGGCCACCTTCAAATTGCGCTGGACATAGTCCCCGCCCACCATGTCGAGGATCACATCGGCACCAAGGCCCTGCGCTTGCATGACGGCGACAAAGTCCTGGGTTCGGTAGTTAATAGCCACATCAGCGCCGAGGCGCAGACAGGCCGCGCATTTTTCGTCAGAACCCGCAGTGGCAATGACCTTGGCACCAAAAGCCTTGGCGAGCATGATTGCCGTCGAGCCGATGCCGCTTGTTCCACCATGCACCAGAAAGCTTTCGCCGGCCTGCAAGCGTCCGCGCTCAAACACATTGGTCCACACCGTGAAATAGGTTTCGGGAAGTCCCGCCGCTTCGGTCAGCGCCATGCCCTTGGGCACAGGCAAGGCATTGTCCTCATGCGCCACGGCATATTCGGCATAGCCACCGCCGGGCACCAGCGCGCAGACGAGGTCGCCGAGCCGATAGCGCGCAATACCCTCGCCCAGCGCCACGACCTCGCCGGCGATTTCGAGACCTGGCGTCAGAGGCGCACCCGGCGGCGGCGGATAGCCACCCTGGCGCTGCAATATGTCAGGCCGGTTCACACCGGCGGCTGCCACTTTCACCAAAACCTGTCCTGCCGTGGGAATGGGCCTTGCTATGGCTTCAGACACCAGCACATCCGGCCCGCCCGGTTCACGGATCGCGATTGCGGTCATGGTCGCCATTGTCATCTCCAACTTGCTTCAAGTCCCGATTTGCGAGAGATTCGTGCTTTACCCAGGAGCCTAGCATGGACCCCGATGATCTGCCCCGGCCCAAGCCGAAGCCGGTGATTGGCGAAAATCTTGACGCCGTCAGTGTTGATGAATTGCTTGAGCGGACTGCCGCATATGACGCGGAAATTGCCCGAATTCGCAGTGAAATCAGCAAGAAGCAGGCCTCAAAAGCCGCCGCTGACCTGTTTTTCAAATCCTGAAACGAAGCGGAAAAGGCCCATTTTGTTAACCAATTCGTAAATTTTTGCGTTTACCTTAATTCTTGTCCCGGAGCTTTCCGGGTTTCTCTGAGTGGTTCTGTCCACTCTGTTTGACGCCTCCCTGTTAGAACTCAAGCCGCGGTTTCCGCGGCTTTTTTTCTGTCCCAGGCGCTGGCCCCGATTTTGCTCATACACAGGTGTGAACGGCACACTGACCCGTATTGACCGGGCGGACAGGCGCGATATGCTGCAACTGGTGTCAAATTTGAGTGTTGTGAGTAAGGAAAAAACAATCATGTCCATCGGACGCGCAACGGAATCCGGCACCGTCGATTTTCTGGCGAAATTCACCAACTCCGAACAGTTCGGCAAAACTTTCAAGGAAGGCATGGGGCTGGTCGAGGAAACCGCCAATTATCTTGATGGTCCGGGCCGCGTCGACAGCCGCGCCCTCGACCGGAGCGGCGCCATTGCCTATG
>JANNFZ010000479.1:0-5463 GCA_031380375.1 Hyphomicrobiales bacterium | reverse complement strand
GATAGGTACGGGCAAACCAGCTCGGCACATCGTTTGAATTATCGTCGAACGGCAGGCGGTGGCTGTCCTGTTCCGGCGCATCACTGTTGAGGTCGAGCATGTCGTGCTTGGTGTCGGGCTTGTTCATTGTCCGTCTCCTTGCTGAAGCGGTTTTTCGTTGGTTGGATTTTTTGAATGGGCCAGCGCCTCGATGGCGGCGTCATGGCGCTGCCACCCAGGGATCATGGCCGAAAGATTTGTTGGTTTGCCGCCGCCCGAAATATCGTTGCTGGCGGCGAAGAGAGCCGATGAAAAGCGTCGGAGCTTGCCATAGTGTTCGGAGCGTCTGGGCCAGTTGAAGACGGCGAGAGCCAACGATGTGGAAACGGTTTCCACGGTCTGTTTCGCCGTCAGAAGCGAGGGCACCTCATCGACCGTGAGGATGGCTGGTGCATAGGTGTCGGCAAGACCCGCCGGAATGGGCAGGGGCAAGACATGGAACAACGCACGATCAAGTGCTGCATCTTCGAGGTCGGCGGTGGTGACAAGTGCCGCATCGGCTTGCCCGCGCTTCAGGACCAGCAGGGCTCCCGCACCCTGGCGCGGCACCCGGAGGAAGGGAACTTCAAGCGCCCCCAACAACAACTCGCCACTGGCAAAACCCGCTGATTGCGCGGGGCCTGTGGCGATACGCTTTCCGGCAAGCCCGGTGATGTTCTTGATCGAACGCCGCACGACGAGCACGAATTCGATATCGGCAATGCGGGCGACATAGGTGAGCTTGCCGTCAAGGCCCGAGGCCAGACCCTGGAGCCTTGCGTAACTCACCACATCGACCGGCAGAATGGCGGCATCCACACTCTGCAGGAAGGCAAGATCGGCCACGGCCTGCACAGCGCCGATGCCGGCCATGGGCACCACGCGCAGGGCTTCCTCATGTTGCAGCGCGTCGGCGATTTCGAGAGCTTCCGGCATCCACTGGATTTCGGCTGCCAGAAGGCCAACAACATTCTGGTTCAGAGTGGTGCTGCGCTGGTCAAGGGCATGTGCCGCAGTGGCCAAGAGGCCGCCTGCGAATACTGTCACTGCCAATGATCTTAGTCCGCCCATGCACTACCCTTGAGAATGCCGTCCCAGGGTTAGCGGTGTTCCCCCTGGAACCTTCCGCATGGTTAATACTTTGACGTCCAATGTGGCGAAGCCGGGGCAGAAATGGGGATTCTTGGCGAGGGGACTGGCGCGTGTTGTAATCAAGGGAGTATCTCCGAAAACAACAGCGGCGGGATTGTACAATGTCGGTGATTGACGAAGCAGCAGCGGAGATCAGGGGCAAGGGCCTCAGGATCGTGCTGCCGGAATCCGAAGATGAACGCATTCGTGCTGCGGCGGCACGTCTTGAGTCAGAAGGCCTGGCACGGGTCATTCTGTTTGGCGGGGATAGTTCACCAAAACCTTCCGATGCCGCGGTTGTACGGCTCATGGCCAATCGTCCAAAACTGACGGAAGCGCTGGCGCGAAAGATCCTCGCCAAGCCCCTCTATGCTGCCGCCGGGCTAGTGGCCACGGACGAGGCAGAAGCCATGCTTGCGGGTGCCGCCCACGCCACGGCGCGTGTTATTGAGGCGGCACAAATGACCATCGGGCTTGCGCCATCCGTTGCAACGCCATCAAGTTTTTTCCTCATGCAGTGGCCCGAACGCCGTCTTATCTTTGCGGATTGTGCGGTGAATGTGCAACCGAGTGCGTCGCAACTCGCTGATATCGCCATTGCCTCGGCAGCCAGCGCCGCAAAAATCCTGAGTGAGATCCCACGCGTGGCACTGCTGTCATTTTCCACCAAGGGCAGCGGCGATCACCCGGACGCGCAAAAAGTTGTGGAGGCATTGCGCCTTGCGAAAGAGCGGGCACCGCATCTGCTGATTGACGGTGAATTGCAGGGTGATGCGGCGTTGAGTGAAGCCGTGGCGGCACGAAAGTTGAAGAACCCGGGTGAAGTGGCGGGCCGCGCCAATGTGCTGGTCTTTCCCGATCTCGATGCCGGCAACATCGCCTACAAGCTTACGCAATATCTTGGTGGTGCCGAAGCCATCGGTCCTGTGTTGCAGGGTTTCGCCGGATCGGTTTCAGATCTGTCACGGGGTGCCACCGTCGATGACATAGTGAAAACCGCAACGTTGCTGCTGGCGATGTCAGCCTGCGACTAGCGCTTTTACATGGCGTGCCATGGCCAGTTCTTCATTGGCCGGAACGATATGCACATGCCCCTGTGGCACATTGAGCCATTTCAAGTGTGCCATTATGCGGGACCGCACCGGTTCGGCGTTTTCACCGACACCACCCGTGAAGACAACCGCATCAAGTCCGCCAAGTGCGGGAACGAGCGATGCCGCGTGGCGGGCGGCGGAATAGCAGTAGTAATCGATTGCTTCGGCGGCTTCCGGTTCAGCGCTGTCGAGCAGGGTTTTCATGTCGGAGGATATGCCGGAAAGACCAAGCAGCCCGCTGCGGCGGTAGAGCAGGTCCTCCAACTGATCGAGGCTGAGGTTGTCATCGCGCATCAGGGCAACGAGCACGCCTGGATCAATGGAGCCGGTGCGGGTGCCCATGACGAGGCCGTCGGCGGTGGAAAACCCCATGGTCGTGCCGACGCTCCTGCCGTCGAGGATCGCGCACATGGAGGCCCCAGACCCAAGGTGTGCGGCAAGTATGCGCCGGGGCAGTGGAGCACCCGTCAGGCGCGGCAGGGCGTCGACGACATGTTCGTAGTTCAATCCGTGAAAGCCGTAGCGGCGATAGCCCCTGTCGAAATAGGACCGGGGCAAGGGCAGGCGGGTGGCGAGTTCCGGTTGGGTTGCGTGAAAGGCCGTATCGAAACAGGCGACGTGGGGAAGATGCGGCCGGAGTTGGCGCATGTCACGCAACACGCCGAGGCCAAAGGGCAAATGCAGCGGGGCCAAGGCCCGCAAGCCGTCGAGGTCGTTCAACACCCGGTCATCGACAAGCGTAGGCTTCACGTATTTGGTGCCGCCATGCACGACGCGGTGGCCGATTCCTGCAAGGTCTTTCGGCGCACCGCCATGGTCGTCGATCCAATCGACAAGGGTTGTGAGCGCCTCCGTCATGGATTGAACACCGGGAAGTGGCGTCAACATGCTGCCCGATTCGAGCCTCGGTATGGTGCCGATGCCGGAAACTTGGGCCTTGCCAATGAGCGACAGGTCATCCAGCCGGTGGATGGCGCATTTCAGTGATGACGAACCGGCATTGAGGACAAGAATGGATCGGGACATGCGACAAGCATCAGTCCTCATCCGCGCTCTGGCAAGCGATCAATTGGCGCGCTTCCCGGCTTGATGAAACCATCAAGCCGAAATGGATTCGCTCTAATTGTATTTCTTGAGGCCAGCCCGAGAAAGCCGGAAGCCCCGGCCATTGGCAAAGCAGCGGACACCATTACTGGCGGAAGTGCAGGAGAAACCTGCCTTGCTCCAAGTCTCGCCATATTCAAAGACATTGCCAAGCGCCTTGCCGTAGCCACAGCCCGGAACTTCGCCGGGATTCTTGTAAAGCGTATAGTGGCCGTTCTGCTGCATCGTGACGATCCAGTATTTGGGCGCAACGCGGGTGCAGGTCAGAATGGGGCCATCGGGGTGGTCCTCGATCAGGCTGCAACACATATTGCCTGAGGGCATGTCGAAATCGATGACATTGGATTGCGGCGTGAAATCAACCGCAAGTGCAGGCGTGGCTGCGAAGAAAACAGCGGCAACAGCCGAAAGGGCAGTATTTCGTGTCATGGCGTTCCTCCTGAATTGCCTTCAATCTGGCCTGTGCAAACTGAACCGGAGTTGAACAACTATTTCAACTCGATTTCAATAAAGGCATAGTCCCCGTCTGTGGCGTTGATCACGTCATGTTCAACGCCGGCCTTGCGGAAATAGGGCGCTCCTTTTTTCATGTCGGCGTAATTCGTGCCGGTCGGGCTTTCCAGCTTCACCCTGCCATCCGTCAGCGGAACAACCACATAGTCATGGCCATGAATGTGCCAGCCGGTGTTGTCGCCGGGTGCAAAACGAAATTCGGTCACGATGACGCGATCATTCTCGACATGAATAGTGGTTTTTGCGGTGCCTGACATGAGGTTCTCCAATGGATTGGTGCAGGCCAACAGCAAAGCACCGTTGCGACACGCTGTCCCGATTCCAATTGAATAATTTCCATTATGTTATAATATAACAGGCATGAGTTTCCCCGCCCCCCACCACGATCATTCCCGTTGCACCGCCGATCTCATTGGCCATGCCGAGAGCGTCTGCGTGGGCAAAGGTGCCAGGCTTACGGAACAGCGTCGAGACGTGTTGGTTTGCGTGGCAGAAAGCCATGCGGCCGTCGGTGCCTACGAAATCATCGAGCGTATGGCAGCGCGAGGTGCACGGCCTGCTCCGATCACCATTTACCGGGCTTTGGACTTCCTGCAGGGACATAACCTTGTGCACAAGATCGAAAGCCGCAACGCCTATGTGGCGTGCAGCGAAAATCACGATGATGCACCAACGGCTCTGCTTATTTGTGACATCTGCGGCAATGTGGCGGAGATCATTGAACGGAAAGCCGCCGACGGCCTGAACGCGGCGGCCCGCAAGAAAGGCTTTGCCGTCGACCGTGCCGTCGTTGAACTTTCCGGCACCTGCCAGCATTGCGGGCGGACCTGAAATGTTGAAAACCAATGAAGCGCTGGTATCGGCGCGTGATGTCTCGCTCCGGGTCGGCAACCGCTTGCTGCTCGATGCGGTCAATCTTGATGTTTATGCGGGCAGCATCGTCACGCTGATCGGCCCCAATGGCGCTGGCAAATCCACCCTGGTGAAAGTCCTGCTGGGATTGCTGGCGCGCACGTCGGGTGAAGTGGTTTTGCGCAAAGCCCTGCGTGTCGGCTATGTGCCGCAGCGCTTTCCGGTGCTGCCAAATGTGCCGCTTGATGTCAAACGCCTGATGACCCTGACCATGCGGGCCAGTGATGCTGAAGTTCTGCACGCGCTGGACGAGACGGGTGTGGCGCATCTTGGGATGTCGCGTGTTGACTCCTTGTCGGGTGGTGAATTGCAGCGCGTGCTGCTGGCCCGGGCGCTGTTGCGGAAGCCTGAACTGCTGGTGCTCGATGAACCGGTGCAGGCCGTGGATTTCCATGGTGAAATGAAACTCTATGAACTGATATCAAACATTCGCAAGGCGCGGGGCTGCGGGATTCTCATGGTCAGCCACGACCTGCACATGGTGATGGCCGAGAGCGATCATGTGATCTGCCTCAATGGCCACATCTGTTGCGAGGGTGCGCCCACAGCCGTGCAGAAGGATCCGGAATTCGCCAAGCTCTTTGGCCCGGCGGCGGCGCTGATGATTGCGGCTTACGGCCATCATCTCGTCGTCGTCATTGTATTCGGCGATCTCGGCCACTCCCTCAAACACGGGGGTCATTGATGATTG
>JANNFZ010000478.1:0-5330 GCA_031380375.1 Hyphomicrobiales bacterium | reverse complement strand
ACAAGCTGGCGCGGCTGCTTGCGATGTTGGCGAGTTCTGCATCAAACCGTTGCAAGCGTGACTGCTGTTCGGAAATGGCGCGCTCCATGGCGCTGCGTTCGGCCATAAGATCAGCGAGCTTGCGGCCTGCATCATCGGCTGTTTCCTGGGCGCGGGCGAGAGCATCGGCGGCGGCCTGCACGGCACTTGCCGCCTGGCTGCGCAAATCGAGATCAGCACCCGAGGCGGCATTGAGTTCGGCTTCTTCCTGGCCAAGGCGGGCGATCACGGCATCGGTGTCCGCAAGCAAGCCTTCCTCGCGGGACGTGTCGTGTTGCACTTGGGATTGCCGTTGTTTCAGTTCCGCGATGCGGGTTTCGACACGTTTTTCCTCGTCATCAAGCGCTGCCTTTTCAAGGGTCAGGCGTTGCAGCACGGCGGCGCGGACGGTTTCCTGTTCGCGCAAGGCGGGAAGCGTCTCGCCCAATTCATCACGGGCGCGAAGTTTTTCGGAAGCGAGCCTTGTGTGTTCGGCAAGGCTGCGTGTTGCCTCATCGAGGCTTGCCGCATCGCGTTTGGCTTCCTCGCTTGAATCGCGCCACGTCACGAACAGGCCCGTGGCTTCGAGCTTGCGGATTTCGGCGGAGACTTGCTTGTATTTCTGGGCCTGCCGCGCCTGGCGCTTCAGGCTGTTCAACTGGCTTTCAAGCTGCGAAGTCACATCATCGAGGCGGGCGAGATTTTGTTCGGCGGCGCGCAGTTTCAATTCGGCTTCATGGCGGCGGGTGTGAAGTCCTGTGATGCCGGCGGCTTCCTCAAGAATGAGGCGTCGGGCCTGCGGTTTTGCATTGATGATTTCGGCGATCTGTCCCTGGCGCACCAAAGCAGGTGAGCGCGATCCCGTCGAGGCATCGGCGAACAGCAATTGCACATCGCGGGCCCGGACTTCCTTGCCATTGACGCGGTAGGTGGAACCAGCCTCGCGCTCGATGGCGCGGCTTACCTCGAGGATATCCTCGCCGTTCCAGGCGGGCGGGGCCGAGCGGTCGTCATTGGTCAGCGTGATCAGCACTTCTGCCATGTTGCGGGCCGGGCGCTGGGTGGTGCCTGAGAAGATCACGTCTTCCATGCCGGCGGCGCGCATCGACTTGTATGAGCTTTCGCCCATGGCCCAGCGCAGCGCTTCGAGCAGGTTCGACTTGCCGCAGCCATTGGGGCCGACAACACCGGTCAAGCCAGGTTCGATTGCGAGTTCCGTGGATTCCACGAATGATTTGAAGCCCGTCAGCCTCAGCTTCGTGAATTTCATGTTGGCTCCGTTTATTGCGCCGCTTGCAACAGCGGCTCGATCTTGGCTTTCATGGCATCGAGTGTGCGATCACCCTCGTAGAGTTCGCCATTGATAAAGATGGTGGGTATGCCCTGAACACCAAAATCCTCGCCGCGCTTGCGCTCAGCCAGGATGCCCTTGGCGACGTCGGTGTTCTTCAGGCATTCATTGAAACTGGCTTCGGTGAAGCCCGCCTGCAAGGCGATCTTCTTCAAGCCCTCAAGCGGTGCCTGCACCCAGTCGGCCTGCGTCCTGAACATCACATCGACGAGGGCATGATATTTGTCGGGTGGTGCACAGCGTGCCACCATGAAACCGCCAAGGGCTGCATCATTGTGCGGGAATTCGCGGAGCAGGAAACGCAGTTTGCCGGTGTCGATGTATTCGGCCTTGAGGCCCGGCATCACGTCGTTGTTGAAGGCCGCGCAATGGGGGCAGGAGGCCGAGGCATATTCAACGATCGTGACCTTTGCCGTTTCCGGTCCCAGGGGCATTTCGCCATTGGCCGGTGGCTCCAAAAGTTTGGAGAGGTCGGCAGCATTGGCCGCGCCGTCAGGCAACAGGCTGGCCAAAGCCAATGCACTGGCGGCGCTGAGGAGCGAACGGCGGGACAGATGAATCATGTGGGTTTCCTACTCAAAGTTCAGGGGTGAAGCCATGGCCTTATTTCTCCTGTGGAGAACGTGACCGGGCGGGGTCGGAATGGACACCTGATCCGAGGCGGGCGAGGGCCGCTTTCAGGTCAGGATCGGTGATGCCTTCGGGCAGCGGCGGCGGGGCGGATCCGGGCGCTGCTGCCTTGGATGCTTGCGGAGGTCGGGGCAGTTGCTTGTCGGCTGTCACTTTCAACTTGGCAATGGCGCGATAGCCCATGAACTGGTTGATGCGTTCAAGGATCGATTCGGCGGCATATTGCACATCGAGACTGCGACCAGCGACGGCCTTGACCGTGAGAATGCCGGATGCAGCATCGCCTGGGGTTGCGGGCTTTGGCCATTTGACGCGTTCGGGCGTGCACAGGCCCGCTGTTGCTTTGCCCACAATTTCCGGCCAGTGGCTCAGCAGATCAGCCGTGGCAAAACCATGGGCCTTGAAAGCCTGGGCCGCGAGCAGGCGGAAATGCTTGTCGAGTGTTTCCATGGAATGCGATAGCCGTCAGTGTTTATGGGTCGAATCATAGCGCAAACCATGGCGGAAGCGGGGCTGAAAAAAGAGGCTGATCCGGCGGCAGCACTGCTGGCCTGGTACGACCAAGCCGGCCGTGACTTGCCCTGGCGGGTGAAGGGAGGCCGCGCTGATCCTTATCGGGTGTGGCTGTCTGAGGTCATGTTGCAACAAACTACGGTTGCGGCGGTCCGGGATTATTTCACCCGCTTTGTCGTGCTGTGGCCGAATGTTCGCGCGCTTGCGGGCTCCCCGCTTGATGATGTGCTGAAGGCCTGGGCGGGGCTTGGCTATTATGCAAGGGCGCGCAATCTTCATGCCTGTGCCAAGGCTGTGGTCGAACGCCATGACGGGCGGTTCCCGGCGGATCATGCGGCCCTTTTGGCGCTGCCCGGTGTCGGTCCCTATACGGCGGCGGCCATTGCGGCGATTGCCTTCGACCTGCCCTTTGCCGCCGTTGACGGCAATGTTGAACGGGTGTTGTCGCGCTATTACAAAATCGAAGAACCGCTGCCAGCGTCGAAACCGCGCATCGGGCAAATGGCTGCGGCGCTGGTGCCACCGGTTAGGGCGGGGGATTTTGCGCAGGCACTCATGGATCTGGGGGCGACAATTTGCACGCCCAAGTCACCGACTTGCCCGATTTGTCCGTGGACGGAGGAATGTTTGGGGCGGCGCGCCGGAAATGCGGCAGAGCTGCCGCGCAAGCTTTCGAAAAAACCCGTGCCAACGCGGAAAGCCTACGTCTATTGGGTGGAGCGCAGCGATGGTTGGGTGTTGTTGCGGCGGCGGCCCGAAAAAGGCCTGCTGGGCGGCATGATGGAAGTGCCATCGGGGGCATGGGCGGCCAAGCTATCGCGTGACGATGCAATGGCACCCATCAAGGCAACATGGAAAAAGCTGCCAGGCCTCGTCACTCATACGTTCACGCATTTTCATTTGGAATTGACGATTTTGAAGGCGCAGGAAAATTCAAGTGCGATCAGTGGCGATGGTGATTTTCGCTGGGTCAGGCGCGAAGATCTTTCAGGTGAGGCCCTGCCAAGCGTCATGCGCAAGATCATTGCTCATGTGTTGGATGGTCCCCACCCCAGCCCCTCCCCAAGGATTGGGGAGGGGTGAGAGTTTGAGTCACCCCTACCCGCTTTGCGGGGAGGGGACTAAGGGGTGGGGCGAATGGTCATGCCCTAACGCCGTCCGCCCACTTCGTCGATGTGGTTGAGCAAATCCGCCGGGTCCTCATAGACGCGATAGGCTCCGGCCCGTTCCAGTTCATCGGTGCCGTAACCGCCGGACAAAAGGCCAATGCCCAAAGCACCAGCGCGCTGGGCGGCCAACATGTCCCAGATCGCGTCGCCAACCACGCAGGCATGGGCGATGTTGCTGCCAAGTTTTTCGGCTGCCGCGATAAAAAGATCAGGATCGGGCTTGGCATAGCGCACCAGATCGCGGGTGATGACCACATGTTTCGCCGGATTGACGCCAAGGACCTCCAGCACCGGTCCCGCCGTGCGAATGCGGCCCGACGTGGCAATGGCCCAGGGGATGTCGTTTTCTTCCAAATGCTTCAGGAGTTCGCGGGCACCAGGTAAAACACGGGTGCCGGTTTTGCGGCCATTGTAGTGGACGGCGTGCAAGTCGCTGAGTTCCTGTTTCAACTTGTCGTCAATGTCGTGGCCGAGTTCGCGGGCCAATGCCTTGGTGAACAAGTCACCCGACATGCCGATGCGGCGGTGAATGCGCCAGATGGAGACATCGATCCCTTTGTCGAGCAGGGCCTGGTGCCAGGCCATGACATGATCATAGACACTGTCGACCAGCGTGCCGTCGAGATCAAAAAGGAACGAGGTTTTGGTGCGGGCTTCGGGGCGTGTGCTCATGGCGCGGGGGATAGGCCGCGTTTTCCGTTCACGCAACCGCCGCCAGTTCACTCCTGACCTGCTGCCTGAGAATATCAATGGGCACGAGGTTGGGGCCGCGCTGCACATGCCAGAAGGTCCAGCCATTGCAGGCTTCGGCCCCTTGCACATGGGCACCGATTTTATGAATGGAGCCGGAATTGTCCTTGCAGGCGATGGAGCCATCAGCGCGCACCCGAGCCGCAATGCGATGCGAGGGATCAAACATGGTCTCGCCGGCCTTGACGAGGCCGCGTTCAATCAGCGTGCCGAAGGGAATGCGGGGCTCGGCGCGCTTGCCCACCGTGGTTTTGAGTGCTTCTTCGGGAAGTGCTTCGGTTGCCCGGATGCGGGCGCGGGCTCTTTCGGCGTAAATTGTTTCGCGTTCAATGCCGATGAAATTGCGGCCAAGTTGCTTGGCGACCGCACCCGTGGTGCCAGTGCCGAAGAAGGGATCAAGCACAACGTCGCCCACATTGGTCGATGCCAGCATGATACGCTGCAACAGGGCTTCCGGCTTTTGCGTGGGGTGGAGCTTGTCGCCATCGCTGTTTTTCAGGCGCTCCGCTCCGGTGCATAGCGGAAGGGTCCAGTCGCTGCGCATCTGCAGGTCATCGTTGAAAATCTTCATGGCCTCATAGTGGAAGCAGTATTTGGTTTCTTCGCTGCGCGCCGCCCAAATGAGTGTTTCATGGGCATTGGTGAAGCGGCGGCCGCGGAAATTCGGCATGGGATTTGTTTTGCGCCAGATGATGTCGTTCAAGATCCAGAAGCCCAGATCCTGCAACGTCGAACCGACACGGAAAATATTGTGATAAGAGCCGATGACCCAAAGCGCGCCATTGGGCTTCAAAACCCTGCGGCATTCAGCGAGCCAAGCCTTGGTGAAAGCATCATAGTCGGCGAAGGACGCAAACTTGTCCCAGGCATCGTCAACGGCATCGACCTTGCTGTGGTCG
>JANNFZ010000463.1:0-1823 GCA_031380375.1 Hyphomicrobiales bacterium | reverse complement strand
AAGCCCGGCGGCAGGTTGCCGTCGAGAAGGCCTGCCGCTTTCAATTCCTGCAAGCCCGGAAGATCGGTGATTTCGTTCAAACCAAATTGCTGCATGAAGGCTTCCGTGGTGCCATAGGTCACAGGCCTTCCCGGTGACTTGCGGCGCCCGCGCATCTTTGCCCAGCCGATATCGAGAAGAATATCAAGCGTGCCTTTGGAAATCGCCACGCCCCGAATGTCTTCGATTTCAGCCCGTGTTACAGGCTGGTGGTAGGCAATGATGGCGAGTGTCTCAAGACCGGCCTTGCTCAGGCGCTTTTGCTCGGTCGTTTCCTTGCGCAGTACAAAACCCATGTCCTCGGCGGTGCGGAACATGTATTTGCCGGCGAGTTGCACAAGGTTCACGCCGCGATTGGCATAATTCTCGCGCAAAGTCTCGAGAAGGGCCGCAACATCGGTGTTGGCGGGCAAGTGACCGACAAGCTTGTCGAGACCGACAGGCTGGGTGGCCGCAAAGAGGATGGCTTCAAGAATACGGAGGTGGTGGCTCCGCTCCGCGTGGGGGTGGCGTGTCACCACGGCGCTGGTTTCATTGTCCGGTGCGTCGTCGTGGTCGCTGTCCATGGTCTCGTTCACGATTATGGCGGGTGCGTGTGGCGTCACGTTGCAAGTCCTGTTGGTCAGGCCGCCGTCGGTCGGCGGCGCAGGTAAAGTTGATCAAAGGCGGTGTCCTGGCGAAGCTCCAGTACACCTTCGCGCACCAGTTCGAGGCTCGCGGTAAAACTCGAGGCCCTGACCGAGCGGCGCAATTCAGGCGTTGCAAGATAGCGCTCAAGCCAGACATCAAACGTGCCCCACTCATTCATGCCACCGATCAGGCGTTCCAGTGTTTCGCGGGCTTCTTTGATCGACCACACGGGCTGGCGTTTCACGGTATAACTCTGGCGCACCATTTTCTTGGCGCGGCGCTCGGCATAGACTTTGAGGAGGTCGATCAGCGTGTCAGAATATTCACGCTGCGTCTCGATGACCAGCGGCTCAGGCGCGCCACGGAAAAACACTTCGCGGCCCAATTGCGGGCGTGCCATCAGCTGGCCTGACGCCTCGCGCATGGCCTGCAAGCGTTGCAAGCGAAATGCCAGACGCGCTGCCATGTCCTGTGCCGTTGCCTCACCCTCCTTGGGCGGCAACGGAATGAGCAAGCGGGACTTCAGGTAGGCAAGCCATGCCGCCATCACCAGATAGTCGGCCGCCAGTTCGAGCCGCAGACTGCGGACCTTTTCCATATATGCAAGGTACTGGTCAACGAGCGCCACGATGGAGATGCGCGCCAGGTCGACCTTGTGTTGGCGGGCCAATTCCAGGAGAAGATCCAGCGGACCCTCAAAGCCCGCCACATCGACAATCAACGTGTCAGGATCAGCCATGGCGGCGTTGCGCCGGGGATCGGTCGCGCCGTCGGGCCAGTCGCTTGCCGGGAATGTTGGAGGCGATTCAGTCATGGCCCTTTCTAGCGGTAAAGCATCGGCTTTCCCACCCTGCCCTTTGGACTTTCAACCACAATCCTGTGGGCTATGCCGTGGCCGTTCCCGGCACGTTAAGGACGGTTTCGAGGTCGCGCAGCGCCAGTTTCTGGTCAAAGGCCAGAGGCTTCCGGCGGCTCCGCAGTGCCGCTTTGGCCCGCGCCAGCGATTTTCCGGCCAGGGGACCGGCAGCAGCGGCAACTTCTTCCATCTCCGCCATTACCCCATGGCAATGCAGCACCACGTCAACGCCCGCAGCGAGCGAACGCCTGGTTTTTTCAGCGAAGCTTCCCTTGAGGGCCTTCATCGACATGTCGTC
>JANNFZ010000459.1:0-4593 GCA_031380375.1 Hyphomicrobiales bacterium | reverse complement strand
AAGCCCGGCGTTTGGCCGATGAAGGCATGCACGGGCCCTTGTGGCTCAGGGCCGATGAGCAGACCGGCGGCAGGGGCAGGCTTGGCCGAACCTGGGTGTCACCGCCGGGAAATCTTTATGCAACCTTGCTGATGCCGCTTGAGGGTCCGATTGCCCGTGCGCCCCAAGCCGGTTTTGTAGTGGCCCTTGCGGTTCATGATGTGGTTTCGCAATTTGCAGCTGGTGCCCTTGTTGGCTTGAAGTGGCCCAACGACTGCCTGGTCGATGGCCGCAAGATTGCCGGGGTGCTCTGCGAAGTCGTGCAGGCAAACCCAGTTGTACTGGCGCTGGGTTGCGGAATTAATGTGGCAAGCGCCCCGGAGGATCTCGCTTATCCCACAACTTCGATAGCCGCCCTGTCCGGACCGCAAAACGTCGATGCCGTGTTTGAAGCCTATTGCGACGCTTTGAAACAGCGTCTGGCGCAATGGGCAGCGGGCTTTGAGAGCATTGCCAACGCATGGCGTGAACGGGCAATCGGCATTGGCGAACAGGTTTTCGTGACGGGCCACGAAACCGCGAAACAAGGCATTTTCACCGGAATTGCCGACGATGGCGCAATGCTGCTTCGCACTGGAGGCGGAATGCAGAAAATCCATGCCGGAGATGTTTCCATTCCTTCGCTCGATAGCCTAAGGAGGCGCCCATGAACGCCAAGCGCCGCAAATCCGAAGACCAAGGCCTTGTCCTCCTGCCATTGGGAGGAACAGGTGAAATTGGCATGAACTGCTATTGTTACGGCCTCGGTCCCGCCGATGCGCGGGAATGGCTCATGGTCGATCTTGGCGTCAGGTTCGGCGGCGAGCAGGAGCCTGGCGTCGATGTAATACTGCCGGACGTCGGCTTCATGACCTCCAACAAGAATGACCTTGCCGGGCTCGTCATCACCCACGCCCATGAAGACCATATCGGAGCCGTGCCGTGGCTTTGGCCGCAGCTCGAATGCGACGTGCATTGCACGGCCTTTGCGGCGGAACTGCTGAAACTCAAGCTCAAGGAACACGGGCTTGATGGCGACGTCCCGATCAAGGTGCACCAACCCGGCAAGGCGTTCAAGATCGGCAGTTTCGACGTGGAGTTTGTCGAGGTCACCCACTCCATTCCGCAAAGCCATGCGCTCTATATCAAGACGGCACAGGGCAAAGTGCTGCATTCCGGTGATTGGAAGATCGACCGCACGCCTGTTCTCGGCAGGCCCTTCAACGAAAAACGTTTCGTGGAAATCGGCAACGACGGCGTGGACGCGCTTGTCTGTGATTCCACAAATGTGCTGCGCGAGGGCACATCGCCTTCCGAGCAGGATGTAGCGGCCACGCTTGCTGATATCATTGCCCATGCCAAGGGCCGGGTTGCCGTCACAACATTTGCGTCCCATGTCGAACGCATCACGTCGGCGGTGCGGGCGGCCCGTGCCGCAGGCCGGGAAGTTGTGATCGCCGGCCGGGCCATGCGCAATACAATCGAAGCGGCACGCATTTGCGGACTTCTGGAAAATACGGGCGCGTTCCTCGACGAAGCTGAGTTCGGCTATCTGCCCCAGGACAAAATCATGCTTTTGTGCACCGGAAGCCAGGGCGAACCCCGCGCGGCAATCGCCCGCATCGCCGAGGACAGCCACCAGAACATAGCGCTTGAGAAAGGCGACCTGGTGATTTTTTCAGCCCGCACCATTCCCGGCAACGAAAAGGAAGTCGGTGCCGTCATCAACAATCTGGCGAAGCTTGATGTTGACGTCTTGACCGCCGACGAAGCGCTTGTGCACTCCTCGGGCCATCCCCGGCAAGGCGAGCTCAAGCAGATGTATGATTGGGTCAGGCCCCGCGCTGTGATCCCGATGCACGGGGAGCCCCGCCACCTCAGGGCCCATGCGGAGTTCGCCAAGAGAAATGGCATTGCCGAAACGCTCATTCTCGAGGATGGCAAGATCGCCAGGCTGGCACCTGGTCCGGTGGCAACAATCGACGAAGCGCCCGTCGGCGTTTTGCATGTTGATGGAAAACTGGTTGTGCCGGGCGAAGATGGCCCGGCCAAAAAACGCCGCAAGCTCTCGTTTGTCGGCATTGTCATTGCCACGGTGGTCATTGATGACCGACATGACCTCGCCGACGACATTGCACTTATTCTCGAAGGCGTGCCGGAGCATTTGGCCGACATGCTTGCGGAGGCGGGTGAAAAAGCCTTTGCGGGAATGTCCAAGCCCCGGCGCAAGGATGATGGCAATGTTACGGACACCGTCCGCACGGCACTGCGCCGCGCCGCCGAAAGTGAATGGGGCAAGAGGCCCGTGTGCAAGGTCGTCGTCATCAGGGTTTAGACGGTCCGCTACTGCTATAATCGACGAATCATGAGCAAGAACGACAAGTCCCCAACGGCACCTGAAAAGCCGCCAGACATCGAACCCGTCGAATTGCGCGATGCCCTCGAAGAGCGCTACCTCGCCTATGCGTTGTCGACAATCATGCACCGGGCCTTGCCTGATGTGCGCGACGGGTTGAAACCGGTTCACCGTCGGCTCCTGCATGTCATGCGCCTGTTGCGGCTGGATCCTGGTACTGCCTTCAAGAAGTCCGCCAAGATCGTCGGTGACGTCATGGGCGGCTATCATCCCCATGGCGATCAATCGATTTACGATGCCTTGGTTCGTCTCGCCCAGGATTTCTCATCGCGTTATCCGCTGGTTGATGGCCAGGGAAACTTCGGCAACATTGATGGCGATGGCGCTGCGGCCTATCGCTACACCGAAGCACGGATGACCGATGTTGCAAGCCTTCTGCTCGACGGTCTCGACCAGGACACGGTGGATTTCCGGCCCAATTATGACGGCACGGTGCAGGAACCCGTGGTTCTGCCGGGGGCATTTCCAAACCTTCTGGCCAATGGGGCCACCGGCATTGCGGTGGGCATGGCGACATCAATTCCGCCCCACAATGCCGCCGAACTCTGTGACGCGGCGCTTCACCTGATCAAGTTTCCCAATGCGGGGGTGGACAAGCTCACGCAATTTGTTTTGGGGCCGGACTTCCCAACGGGCGGCATCGTCATCGACAGTCGTGACAGCATGGTTGAGGCCTACAAAACGGGACGCGGCGGGTTTCGCGTGCGGGCGCGATGGGCGCAGGAAGATATCGGCCGGGGTGGCTGGCAGATCGTCGTCACGGAAATTCCCTATCTCGTGCAGAAAGGCCGTCTGATTGAACGCGTTGCGGAACTGATGCAGGAGAAGAAGCTGCCGCTTCTGGCCGACATCCGGGATGAATCCGCCGAAGACGTGCGGGTTGTGCTGGAACCGAAGACCCGGAATATCGAGCCTTCGCTGCTGATGGAGCAGTTGTTCCGCAACACCGAGTTTGAGGCCCGTATTCCCCTCAACATGAATGTGTTGTCAGGCGGCAAGGTACCCAAGGTCATGTCGCTGCGTGATATTCTGCGCGAATGGCTCGACCACCGGAAGGACGTGCTGGTCCGGGCGACCAATTTCCGTTTGGGAGAGATCGCGCGAAGACTTGAAATTCTTGGCGGCTATCTCATTGCCTATCTCAATCTCGATGAGGTCATCCGCATTATCCGTGAGGATGATGATCCCAAATCGGTGATGATGGAGCGCTTCAAGCTCACGGATACGCAGGCCGAAGCCGTATTGAACATGCGGCTGCGGGCCCTGCGCAAGCTTGAAGAAATGGAAATCCGCCGCGAGCACGACACGCTCTCCAAGGAACAAAAAGGCCTCAAGGGATTGCTCAAGTCGGAGGACCAGCAGTGGGCGACCATCACTGACGAGATCAAGTCGACCAAGGAAAAATTTTCGAAAAAGACAGTGCTGGGAAGACGCCGCACTGATTTTGCCGAAGCGCCGCATGTCGCGGCCGAGGTCGATGAAATGCTTGTGGAGAGGGAACCAATCACCATCGTCTGTTCCGAAAAGGGCTGGATCCGCAGCATGAAGGGCCACATGGAGGATATCTCCAGCCTTGCCTACAAGGACGGGGACCGCGGCAAATTCGTGGTGACCGGCATGACCAGTGACCGGGTCATGCTGTTTGCCTCCTCGGGCAAGTTCTTCACGCTTGATGCGGCAAAACTCCCGGGCGGCAGGGGCAATGGCGAACCGGTGCGGTTGATGGCTGACCTCGACGCCACTGAGCAGATCGTGGCGCTTTTCATCTACCAACCCGGCACAAAGCGGCTGGTCGCGTCAAGCGATGGCGACGGGTTCATCGTCCCCGAGGATGAGTGCCTTGCCAACACCCGCAAGGGCAAACAGGTTTTGAATGTCAAGGCACCCGCCGAGGCGCAAGTCTGCTGCATCGTGCCCGAGGCTGCTGATCACATTGCGTCGATTGGCGAGAACCGCAAGCTCGTTGTTTTCATGCGCAGTGAATTGCCGGAAATGTCCCGTGGCAAGGGTGTGCGGTTGCAGAAGTTCAAGGATGGCGGCTTGTCGGATGTCACAGCCTTCACCCTCAGGGAAGGGTTGGTTTGGATTGATTCTTCTGGGCGAAGTTTCAGCGTCACGGACCTCAAGGAATGGCTTGGCGAGCGCGCCCAGGCGGGCAG
>JANNFZ010000457.1:0-2784 GCA_031380375.1 Hyphomicrobiales bacterium | reverse complement strand
GGCTTCTGCATGAAGTGGGCACCTTCAACAAACAGGGCTTTCATCTCGTCGGTCAGGGAATTGCCTGTGATGTAAAGCACACGCAGTTCCGGGCGAAGCGAGATCGCCTGGTGGGCAAGTTCAAACCCGCCAAGAACGATTGATTTGAGGCGGATATCAGTAAAGAGCGCGTCGATGGGCCGCGAAGATTGCAAGTGCACAAGCGCTTCGCCGATGTCACTGGCGACAAGCGTTTCATGGCCCAAGTCCTGAACCATCAACTCCGTATACTGGCGGATAAATATTTCGTCGTCGACAATCAGAATTACCGCCATCGCATTCTTTCCAAAGCCGTATCGTCTGGGCAACACTGACATTGATGCTCGGCATATAACGCGCGGCGCGGGCTAAGGTTCCATCAATTAAAATTTTTTCGGACAGAAGCGGCTGTCAAAAACTATCCTGTCTTATCAGCCGCTTATGAAGCCAATACTGCGCGGATAACATTCAGTCCACGTCGACGAAATGAGATCGAGCCAAAGCCTGGATCTTCGCCCTGCTGCATCGAGAGATCAATGAGGCCTGGCACGGGAGCCAGAACGTCACCGTCAATGTTGCATGAAAAATGCCATCACCCGCAGGATGCAGGTGTCGGCGCGCTGCCAAACCACAGCTCAAATGTATTGGCACGGGCCTTGGCGGCCGCCGCCGCGTTGTCGGAGAGGTCCTTCACCTTCACAGGCATTCCCACGTCGGAAAAAAGTTTGGCTATTTCCTCGGCCCGTGGCTTGTCAGTCGCCTGGAACACCCGCAATTCATGGTCCTGCCCACTCCACGTGGCGCGGCCATAACCCGGGATCACCAGTCCGGAACGGTCCGTGTCCTTCATCTTGCCGACAAGCGCCCGTGCGCACAGGCGCTGGGCGTCACTTGACGTATGAACGAAGATGCGGCTCGGCATGCGCTGCAACGCTTCGCGGAATGTTTCCTCGACCTTGCTGTTTTCAGCCGACGCCTTGATCAGTGCCTGCTCCATGAGCGGCAGCAATTCCTTGTCAGCCGATGAGTTGGCATAGGCCAGTTGCGCCGCCACGAATTCCACCGGCACCTTGTCGTTTTTCAGAAGATATTCAAACATCGCGACGCCATATTTGCGTTTTTCGGCATTCTGGTCACTCACCAGTTCAATCATGGTCTTGAGGTCGTTGAGGTTCTGCTGCCAGCGCGTGTAGTAAAGGCCGGTGCCCGCCACACTCAGGGGAATCATGACCGTGGCGAGAAGCTGGACGACCATTTCGCGGAAGGGCCTGGCAGAGTCGGACATCTATACCTCGGATGGGTGCAATCACTCCTGCCCCTTTAGCGCCATCGGCGATTCGTTTCTATCGCCGCCAGAACGGGCGTACGACCAGCCGCGGCAGGCTCTGGTCGTGCCGTCCCTCGACACCGATGCGTAAATCCGCCGTCCGCACCGTGGCGCTGCGGCTGGCAAAGAGCCGGTCCCACACCGACAGCACCGTCGCGTAGCTTGAATCCGTGTCGTTCTGAATCGCGTGATGGTGCACCCAGTGGATTGAAGGTGTGACGATGAAAGCTGACAACACTTTCTCGACAGGCGCAGGCAATCGCAGGTTCGAATGGTGGAAGATCGCGGTCACTGTCACGAGTATTTCAAAAATCACAACTGATGCAAGCGGCATGTCGAGCGCCACGATCACCAGTGCCCGCACCAGCGACGACAATATGACTTCACCAAAATGAAAACGCAGTGCCGAAGTTGAATCGAGCATTTCATCGAGGTGATGCACCTCATGGAAGCGCCACAGGAACGGCAGCATGTGGTTGGCCCGGTGCCACCAGTAAATCCACAGGTCAAGGACAAGAAGATCAATCGCGATTGCCCACCATCCAATCCACGCCTCCGGACGCCAGTCAAAGGCATGGACATCCGCATATTGCGTAACGGGAATAACGATGAACGGCGCAAGAACAAAGTTGAACCCCGAAAGACCGAGGTTGCGCAAGTTGCGCCTGAGGCCGCCGATGACGCGGGCCACGGGAAAAATCCGCTCAGCCGCAAATACCGCCACGAGGACGGCAATGACGATGCCACCCTTTCCGAGCAGAATATTTTGCAGCACCGTCACATCCATGGTCAAGTCCTCGCGGCCAGCAGCAGTTTCGCGAATTCAGCAAATCCGGCACCCCCTGCACCTTCCGTCACATGGGACGGGAGATGCGCCATGAACGGTGCCAGCGGCACGATGTTGGCCACACCAATGCCAAGCGGAAAGCCTGCAAACATCGGCGCATCATTGGGGCTGTCGCCGCAAAACGCAACCTGTGCCGGATCGCTGATACCAAAGCGCTCGGTCAACAGGCGGCGCGCCATCGAAAGCTTGTCGTGTGTGCCAAACCACGCATTGACATGAATGGAACTGACCTTGGCCGTCGCCCCATGCTTGTGAAATGCCCCGGCAATCTTCTGCGCTGTTTCAAGTGACAGCGCTGGCACGTCCTCGCAGAAATCAATCGCCACGTCGATCTCGCGATAAGCCTGGTCACTGGCCATCGCGGTTCCCGGAAATTCCCGAAGCACGCGCCGGGCGATGGTCCGGAGCTTCTCGGTGTTTGCGGCCCTCGTGTCTTCGTCCTGCGCATAAACACGTGTCATGCGTTTTTGACCGTCATCATAGGCAAAGAAAAACGCACCGTTTTCACCGACCACGGCATCAACAGGCCATTGCCGCGCAATGAGGTCGCACCAGCCTGCGGGCCTGCCCGTCACCGGAATGACTATGAGAC
>JANNFZ010000413.1:0-2793 GCA_031380375.1 Hyphomicrobiales bacterium | reverse complement strand
GCTGTCGGACACAAGCTTCCGGCTTCATTTGCGAGCCGCGAATTTGTCGAGGCCGGGGGCTTAATGTCCTACAGCGTGTCTTATCCCGATTTGTATTACCGGGCAGCCACCTACGTCGACAAAATCCTGAAGGGCGCCAAGCCCGCCGACCTGCCGGTCGAGCAGCCAACCAAGTTCGAGATGTTGATCAACCTGAATACGGCGAAGTCGCTCGGTCTCACCGTGCCGCAATCCATCCTCGCCCGCGCCGACGAGGTGATCGAATGAGGCGCAAAATGGTGCTTGCTGCGAAGCAGCGGTGACAGCTTGGGGTCACCCGCGCCATTGGCGATGACTCACCGAGTGCAGTGATGCGCCGCCCAGCTTCTGCCGAACCGCACCGCCGTGGCCTCGACTTACCCCGATAGGGTGCGAGATGAACTGCGCGGCCAACCTGCAGCATCGGGCTAAAAGGATAAGGTATGCGGTTACGATTGAGACTGCCGTGCGCGTTACAGCTTTCGGGGGATGTGGTGAAGGCCCTGTTGCCAAGAAGAAGATTGATTGCATGATATTAATGAATGAATCGCTATCGTTTTTCAGGTGGAGTTCACCGCGCCATTGCCGACTGGTTCCGTGTCAATCCTTCATCTGCAGAACACGTCAATCTTGTTCGTTGATCAGCACACGACGGTGGCGGATGAGGTCGCAGACAAACAACCCCGGTGTTTGTCTGTGAGGCAGAGTTGGCCGGCATCGCCAATCGGATCAACCTTAGGCCATAACCAGGATCGTCCCAGGACAACATTACCTTAGTAAGCGGACGCGGATCGAAGCCACGAGGTCCCAAGATAGATCCAGATTAGTCAATTTGCCTTGATCAGATTTCCGGGGTTTCTTGGGCCTTCAGGACGTTCGAAATCTGCGCCAGACGGCAAACTACAGTTGGGGGCTCGCGGCAACGAAAGCTCAGATACAATCTTGCCGATCGTGTTTTCGTTCCGCCTTATGAAGAGCATCGTGCTCGTGGCAAGCCATTGCGCCGACTCGGGGGATGAATCGTCGAGTTCAATAGGTGTCGTTCCGAGGTCGACCTGCAATCGAAAATAATTGCCATGTCCTTCCAGCTCCCGGCTCATCAAGTCCTCGATGGCTGGGTCTGAGAAGGCGATTTCGAGCAACGGGTCCATCCAGCCCAGAACGCCCCAACCCCAAGCCGTCTCGAACGAATTCTTTCGCACGGACCGCCCTGTGCCGAGAGATAAAAGCAGTATACTTCGGTCTCCTTGCTGACGCAGTTTCTGGCCGAACAGCAGAGCATCCTGTGATGGATTATTCGCAAACAACGCGCCATCAACGAGTGCAACATAACCTTTGGTCGACACGCCTTTAGGAACCGCGAAACGAACCGGTGGGAAGAACGTCGGCGCGGCTGTTGCCCCGCGAACTAGGTCGCGCATCAGCACATCGCCGTGTACCGAGGAAATGCTGCGGAACCAAAGTCGCCTGTTGTCCTCGATGTCATAAGCAGGAACGGCCACATTGGTGAGCGCCTCGATCAGCCTTACATCTTCGAAACTCGCCGCAAAAATGGCCTCAACTACGTCTGGACTGAACTTGGGACGAAAGACGCGGCGCAAATTTCGCAGGGGCGCAGAAGATCGCGGAAATATGTGTGCCGCTTTCTCGCGGTACAGTTGAACTAGGTCTTGCGCCGAGAAGGCGGCACGCCGTGCGTCGGAATTGCTTGGTCGGGTTAACCCGAGCGCCAGAATAGCGCCAGTCGAGGCACCGGCAATTAGGTCGAATTGCTGGAACAGGGGACGGCCGGTGCGGCGCTCGATCTCGGCCAGGATCAATGCCGGCACTAGTCCCCGTACGCCGCCACCATCAATTGACAATATACGGGTGCAATTTCCGAAAACTTTGTTGCCAATACCGGGCACCGAGGTGACCCCAGACTCAGTTTGCGGCGATTGACCTGGCTCCACCTGGCTGAGAGGCAAGTTTGGCGCCTGCCCAAGCGCCATCAACCACAGAGCCGCTCCGATGCAAAGGAAACCGACCAACGCTGCGAGCCACCAGAAGACGACCCTCAGGGTCGTCAACATACGCCTGACAATATTGTTCGACATCAGGCCCCCTCACCAAACCTATAACTGCGACCCTATCGCCTTGGGGCTTGAGTGTCGCCGCAGAACAGCGCGGGCCAGTACCAATCCATCGGATTGCCACCAACTCGGCGCTGGCGTCATTGGCGAACGTAGTCAGTGGCGAGTGCTCAATGTCCAGTGTAGCTCGTCCAAACACGCGCCACGCTGCGTCAGGAGACCGGCCCCTGCATGACCTCAGCTGCCCAGCGGCAGAACCACCCAGGATGGCTCGGTCGCTTGGTGCAATCACGCCGAGGGGTTTCTTGTTAGAAGGCTACAGCCCAGACGTGAGTTGCCAAAATTTCTACAACTTAAGCTTGGACGAACTAATCGGCCTCATCGGCTTAGACTAGCCGACGCCATTCTGGACCGGTTGGTACACAATGCGCACCGGCTCAACTTGATGGGCGAAAGCATCCGCAAGACCGCTGCCAAAGCGCTCAAATAACCAGGCTAGGGCTTGACGAAAAGACCGCTACCTGAGACCTCTGAAACCGTCGATGGGAACAGGTGTCCGCAATCACCTTAATGCTGTCCGCCTTCACCGGAATCCGCACGCATCGACGACCTGATGCCCTGGACTTACGCCAAAATCGGTGCCAATCCCGTCAAGGTGTGAGCGGGGCAACGCTTACCGACGATCCGTACGGCGAGCACGACT
>JANNFZ010000405.1:0-3299 GCA_031380375.1 Hyphomicrobiales bacterium | reverse complement strand
AAATGATCGGCAGGTCAGCCCGGACGATAATCGGGCGCAATGCCTTTTCGAGTGCAGCCAGTGGTTTCAGGCGCCGGTAGTATTCATGGCCCACATAACTCGTGTGACGCAATACCTCGAAGCCAATGTCCTCATAGAGTTTGCGGCTCGCGGCACTCGCAGCACCGCACAGCTTGTAATAGGCTTCGAACTTGCCTTCTTCGCCGTCAGTGTCGCGGTGCGGCTGCAAGAGTTTCAACAGCCCGTGTGAAATTTTTTCCGGGATCAATCCATTCACGAACAGCGGCAGATTGTTGCGTGACGGAAACATGTGGACGCTCATGCCGCCGGGTTTGAGGAAGCGGCAGAAATTGCGGTGCGCTTGCAAGGGATCATGCAGATGTTCGAGCAGCATGTGCGAAAAGATCAGGTCAAACTTTCCGTCAAGCCCGAGCCTGGCCCGCGTTGCGTCATCACAGGTCACATCCATTTGCACTTTTTGATAGGCCTTGTCGGCCCGTGCCAGCTCGTCGGCAGAAATGTCGAAGAGATGATAGCTGAGCTTGTTCGCCCGCACTAAATCAAGATCGACGCGGGGAAGGCGTCCGCCGCCGATGTCGCCGACCACCTTGGCGTTCTGCTCGCGGATCAGTGACGTGATGAAGCCGCCGACTTTCTCCCAGCCGGGGAATTGCTGCAATTCGGCTAGGCGTGGTTCCGTGGCATTCATGGCAGGGCTCCAAATACAATTGTGGTGCAAAATGAAACACCGCCAATCGTAAAGGGCAAGTTACGGGCCAGATTGGCCTGTCCTGTGCCGGGCGTTCAACCCTGTTCTTTCACAAGCTTGAGAAACTGGTCGACATGGTCCAGCGGCGTCGCAAAGGACAGGACAAAGCGGCAATGCACTTCGTCGTCGCCAAGGCCGTCAACCGGCCATTCGTAAAAACCTGCGCCGGCCTTTTCGAGTGCTGCGAATGATGCCTTTGGCATCACCGCAAAAACCTCGTTGGCTTCGACAGCTTGCGTCACGCGCATGCGGTTCGACTGGGAAATGCCTTTGGCCAGATGTTGTGCAAGCCCGTTGGCGCGGGCCGCGTTGGCAAGCCACACATCATCGCGGAGATAGGCCAGCATCTGCGCTGAAAGAAACCGGCCCTTGGACACAAGCTGGCCTGCGCGTTTCCGCCGATACAGAAAATCCTCTGCCAGCGCGTGATCAAAAAACACCACCGCCTCGAGCAGCATGCCGCCGTTTTTTGTGCCGCCAAATGAGAGAACATCAATGCCCGCCTTCCACGTCATTTCGGCCGGCGTGCAACCGAGCGACACCAACGCATTGGCAAAGCGTGCGCCATCCATGTGCATTTTCATGGCGCGTGGTTTCACGACATCGGCCAGCGCCTGCACTTCGGCGGGGGAATAGACCGTTCCCAGTTCCGTGGCATTGGTGATGGAAAGTGCCGTGGGCTTCGGGCCGTGTTCACTATGCACAAAGGTCTTGAGCCGCGACGCGATGATCTCCGGCGTGATCTTGGTACTCGGCGCTGCAACAGTCAGCAGCTTGGCACCTCCGGTGAAAAGTTCCGGGCAATTGCATTCATCGATGCTGATGTGCGCGTTTTCATGGCAGAGGATGCCGCCGTGCGGTGGTGCTATGGATGAAAGTGCCAGGCTGTTGGCACCTGTGCCGTTGACCACGAGGAAGGCCTTCACGGGCTTTTCAAAAATTTCCGAAAGTCTCTCTTCGACGGCCGCGGCTCCATCGTCATGGCAATAGGAATGGTCGGTCAGCCGTTCGTTGGCCGAAACCATCGCTGCGAGAATGCGGGGGTCAACGCCATACTGGTTGTCAGAACCAAAATTCATGGGACAGTCCTTTTTTCTTCGATGAACAGCACACCAACGCCACAGGCAATAATCATGGCAATGCCGAGGATGGCAAGGCCATTGGGCCATTCGCCAAAAAATGCCACCCCAAATACGGCAGCGATGAGCGTGAAGGAATAGTAGATCGGCGCCACCACCCGCGCCGTTGCCAGCCGGAACGCCATGAACACGAAGAAATGCCCGAGCACCACAAAAAATCCCGACCCCGCCGCAAAGAGCATCATGTCCCCGGTCACCGGCCGCCAGGTTTCAAACAGCGTTGTCAGGACAAGCGCGCCAAGCAACACCGCAATGATAACGGTGAAAGTGATGACAAGGCCGGGAACATCAGAAGGCGCCCGCCGTGAGAGAAGATCGCGCACCGCCGATGCAATGGCGGTGATGAGCCCAAGCAGCGCAAAGGGTGATGCGCCAGCGCTGCCGGGTTGGGCCACGACCAGGGCACCCGCCAGGCCAAACCCGATCAGCAGCCAGCGCCACGCGCCCACCGACTCGCGCCAAAACAGGCTGGCTCCTGCCAGCACAAAAAGCGGTGCCACCTGGTAAATCGCCGTGATGTCGGCGAGCGGCACATTGGCCAGCGCAAAGATGAAGGCCGTCACCGCCACGACTTCCGCCAAAGCCCGCAGCACGGTCCAACGGCCAAGGGCGTGGCGCAGATGCTGCAATTGGCCCATGGCGGCGAGGAGGCCAAGGCACCAGAAGGTGGCGGAAATCCCGCGCAACACCAGCGCCTGCAGCGGCGGCACATCAGAGGCAAGCAGCAGTTTCAAAAAACTGTCGCAGGACACAAAGGTGATGCCGGCGAGCAGCATGGAAATGATGCCGCGCAAGCTGGGTGACAGGGTCATGGGGGTGGCAATACCCAAACCGTCATTGCCGCGAAAGCGGCAATCCCGCTTGGCCGACTGCTTGGCGTGCAAAGCTGGACCCGGTCTGCGGCCCACCAACCGTCATTCCGGCGAAAGCCGGAACCCAGCTTTGCAAACTATGTGTTCCGGACAGCTTGACCCCGGCCTGCGCCGGGGTGACGGGTCAGGACCGTGTGTGGGCGTTCTGGATTATTTCCCTACAATAGGCTTTTAAAGCCCCAAATTTGACCGTGCAGCACGTTTCCGGGGTCGGCTGGTACGGGGATAGCGGCCAGCCCATGAATCGCACCAGCGGACCTCCTACCCCAGCTGGAATTGATTTCTATCTGTAGGTGCATTTTCCATTTCAATGCACCGGCCCATGGCAACAACAAGTCATCCCATAGATAACAGCCATAGCCGTACCCCCTTGTCACTGTTCTTTCGAAGTCTAGTGTACCCAAGCGCAGCAGCAATTGGATTGGCTTTGGGAGAGATAGATGCCGAACATCGAGGGCAAATTTCCTGGGGGATCAAAAGAGCGCGTCAGCAAGGCTGGCAATGCTGTGAGAAAAGGGA
>JANNFZ010000333.1:0-13023 GCA_031380375.1 Hyphomicrobiales bacterium | reverse complement strand
GAACCGGAACCGCTGCCTGTGCGATGATGGGACCGCCATCAAGCTCCTCCGATACGAAATGAACTGTGGCACCATGGGTTTTCACGCCATCGGCCAGGGCCCGCTCATGGGTGTGCAATCCCTTGTAGGCGGGCAGCAGCGAGGGATGGATGTTCAGCATGCGGCCATGCCAAGGGGCGATCAGAACTGGTGTCATAATGCGCATAAATCCGGCACAGGCAACGAGTTCAATGCGGTGTTTCAGCAATGCAAGGTGGACCATTTCATCAAAATTTTCTCTGATCGAAAATAGTTTGTGATCAATCGCTTCCGTCTCAATGTTGTGTTCTCGCGCGAAGATCAGACCAGCCGCGTTGGGCCTGTTCGATAGAACCAGAACGATTTCGGCGGGATAGTTGGGGCCGGCCGCTGCCTTGACCAGCGCCTGCATGTTGGAGCCGCGCCCGGAAATCAGAACGGCGACGCGTTTCCGTTTCATCGGCAGCGCAACTGCCCGCGGTAAGCAACCTGTTCTTCTCTGCCCTTGCGCTTGCGGATGGAGCCAAGTGTCACAACAGTTTCACCCGCCCGGCGCAGGGTCAGTGCCACCGCCTTTGCCGCCTCCGGCTTGACAACCACAATCATGCCGACACCGCAATTGAATGTGCGCAGCATTTCCAATTCCGCAATGCCGCCTTGGCGCTGCAGCCAATCGAAGACCGGCAGGAACGGCACGGCATCAAGGTTGATTTCTGCCACGGTGCCCTTGGGCAACACGCGGGGAATATTCTCGGTGAAGCCGCCACCAGTGACGTGCGCCAATGCCTTAACGGCGACGGTCTTCTTCAACACCCTGAGCAGCGGCTTCACATAGATGCGGGTGGGTGTGAGCAGGGATTGTGCAAGGCTCTGGGTCTTTGCGAAAGGCGAAGGCGATGAAAGTTCCAGACCACTTGCCGCCACCACTTTGCGGATCAATGAATAGCCATTGGAATGAGGGCCCGTCGATGCAAGTCCCAAAATCACATCGCCCGCCTTCACGTCTTTCGACGGCAGGATTTTCTTGCGCTCGACAGCACCGACGGCAAAGCCTGCAAGGTCATAGTCGGAACCCTGATACATGCCCGGCATTTCCGCCGTCTCCCCGCCGATCAGCGCACAGCCCGCCTGTTTGCAGCCATCGGCAATGCCGGCAATCACCTCCCGCGCCGCTGCCACGTCGAGTTTGCCCGTGGCATAGTAGTCGAGAAAGAACAGCGGCTCTGCCCCTTGCACCACGAGGTCGTTGACCGACATGGCGACAAGATCGATGCCCACGCCCCGGTGCAGCCCCGAATCAATGGCCACCTTTAGCTTGGTTCCGACGCCATCATTGGCCGCCACCAGCACGGGGTCGCGAAACCCGCAGGCCTTGAGATCGAACAACCCGCCGAAGCCCCCAAGGCTTGCACTGGCACCCTTGCGGCGCGTCGATTTGGCCAGCGGTTTGATGGCCGACACGAGATCATTGCCGGCCGTGATGTCAACACCCGCGTCGGCGTAAGTGAGACCATTGCGAAGTGCTTGTTTGCCGTCGCCCATGCCGCTAGTTTGCCCCAATTCAAATCAATAAGCGTTCGGGCGCTCAATAGCCCAAGTGCTGGGGCCTTAAAAACCCTTTTTGGACATTGACTGGGGTCATGGGGATAACTGGATATTTGTTGACCGTGCTGCGCGCTGCCGCCGGAACCATTGGCCTTGCCGCCCTGATTGCCGTGGCCCACGCCACGGGTCCCGTGGAAACCAGCATTTTTGCAGTCCAGGGTGTCGAAGTCGATGTGACCGATGCCAGTGCTGCTGCCGCCAAGGACAAGGCGCTGCTCGAAGTCCAGATGAAGGCCTTTCGCAAACTCGCTGAAAACATCGGCTCGCCGGAAATCGTCGCCGAAGTCTCGGCCTATGACGAAAAGAAAGTTGTGCCCTATCTGAAGTCGCTTTCGATCGAGGAAGAGAGCATCAGTCCCGGTCGCTACAAGGGCAAGCTCACCGTCCGTTTCCTGCCCGACAAGATCAAGGCGCTGTACTTGTCCTTTGGTGTGCGGGTGGTGTCGCAGCAGGGCCCGTCATTCCTCGTGCTGCCGATCTGGAAAACGGCGGATGGCAAATCGCAGCTTTGGGAGGACAATCCCTGGCGGACCGCGTGGATTGCCCTGCGCGCCGAACAATCGGTCCTGCCGGTCATCGTGCCGCTTGGCGATCTCGACGACAGCGAGATCATCACTGCTGAAGACGTGTTGAGTGGCGACGAAGTGAAGCTTGAAGCGCTGCGCCGGCGCTACGACGTAAACGCCGTCCTGGTGGCCTATGCCGAGGCGGAAGACGGCGGTGGTGTTCACGCCCGCATGGAAGGCGACAGCCCGCTGGGCAAAGTGACTTTTGACAAAACCTATGCCGCAGAATCGGGAAACCTTGAGGAATCAGCGGCGCTTGCAGTTTCGCGATTCCATGGTGTCATGGTCGAAAAATACCGGAGTGGTGCCAACAAGTCTGCCAATGCCGCAGGCAAGCGCATGTCCATCACTGTGGCGGTGCCATTTGCCGGTCCATCGGAATGGAATCGCCTGCGCTCGCGCATTCTCTCGGCACCGGGTGTGGTTGGCCTTGATGTGGCATCACTCGGTGGCGACGGGGCCGTGATCAAATTGACGATCAGTGGTGAAATCGAGGAAATGGAACCCCGTTTTTCGCGGGTCGGCTTGCAGCTTTCAAGGGCGGGTGGTGGCTGGGTCATCCAGCAGCTATAGTGCCATGATCATGCCTGTCAGCCTTCCCAACATCATCACCATCGTCCGCATCCTGCTCGTGCCCGTCACCGTCTGGCTGATGATATCCCACGCCTATCTCGCCGCACTCGTCAGCTTTGTGGTGGCGGGTGTGAGCGATGCCGTTGATGGCTATGTGGCGCGCCGTTTTGACCTGCGCTCGGAGCTTGGCTCTTATCTTGATCCACTGGCCGACAAGGCCCTGCTGGTGTCGATCTATGTGACGCTGGCGATTGTCGAGACCCTGCCGGCCTGGCTTGCCATTCTCGTTGTGACCCGTGACATTCTCATCGTTGGTGCCGTGTTGTTGGCCAGAGTCATGGAACGTCCGATGGAAATGCGCCCATTGTGGATCAGCAAACTCAACACAGTGGCCCAGATTGTCTTTGCCGGTGCCATCCTGGCAGCACTTGGCACAGGCGTTGGCCTGCATGGTTTGAGTTTTGTGGGCGCCGTCATCGTCGCGGCTTTGACCATCGCTTCGGGCGCGCTTTACATGCGTGACTGGGTGCGGCACATGTCGCTGGAAAGGTGACGGAATGACGGTGCAAAAACAGGCAGGATTCTGGGTGGCAGCACTCCTGCTGTTCGTCTTCACCCTGTGGGCCTTGCAGGATATCCTGCTGCCCTTTATCGCCGGATTTGTGCTGGCATATTTTCTTGATCCGGTGGCTGACTGGCTGGAACGCCGGGGTTTGCACCGCATCATGGCAACGCTGTTCATCCTCGTCGTAGCCGTCATGGCCGTCGTCATCGTCGTGCTGGTCGTGGCACCAATCCTGAGCAACCAGGTTTTCAAACTGGCCCAGGACCTTCCTGACCTGCTGAAGGCGCTGGTCGCCCGGCTTGATGCCGTTGCGCCGCAAGCCTTGAAAGACATGATCGCCAAATCCGGTGCCGATCTTCAAGGGTCGGTTGGCGATATTGCAGGCCGCGCCACGGGTTGGTTGGCCACACTTTTGTCGTCGATACTTTCCGGCGGCATGGCACTTGTGAACATCCTGTCGCTTCTGGTGGTCACCCCTATCGTTGCTTTCTACCTGCTGGCGGATTGGGACCGAATCGTTGCCAAAATTGATGGCTGGCTGCCGCGCGACCATGTTGACGAAATACGCACAATCGCCCGCGACATCGACAAGGCGCTCGCTGGCTTCATTCGGGGGCAGGGCACAGTCTGCCTGTTGCTTGGATTGTTCTATGCAGTTGGCCTGTCACTGGCCGGTTTGAAATTCGGACTGGCTATTGGCTTCGGTGCAGGGCTTCTAAGCTTCATTCCCTACGTCGGCGCACTGGTCGGCGGATTGCTGGCCATTGGCGTGAGCCTCGTGCAATTCTGGCCTGATTGGACCGCTGTGATGGTCATCATTGGTGTCTTCGTTGCTGGCCAATTTATCGAGGGAAATATCCTGTCACCCAAGCTTGTGGGCGGCAGCATTGGCCTTCATCCCGTGTGGCTGATGTTTGCGCTGTTCGCCTTTGGCTACGTCTTCGGCTTTGTGGGCCTGATCCTCGCCGTGCCCCTGGCGGCGGCCGTCGGTGTGTTCGTGCGCTACGGTATCGGGCACTATCTCCGGTCAAAATTCTATACGGGGCTGCCGGCACCAGTGATCACGCCGCTGCCCCGCGCCAAACCACGGCACAGCCGCAAGAGATAGGTTTGGCGCGGCAACTGACCCTGGACCTCGCCTTGCGCCCCGCCTTGGGGCGCGATGATTTTTTGGTTGCGCCTTCGAACCGCGCTGCCGTGGCGCTTGTTGACCAGTGGCCCAATTGGCCCGCCCATGCGGCAATCATCCTGGGAGCCCCGGGATCTGGCAAAAGCCATCTCGCCCATGTCTGGCAGGGCCGCGCGCAGGCCCGGGTCACGGCCTTGGCCGCATTAACAATCGAAACCGTTCCCGAAATTTTGGCGACGGGTGCGGTGGTGCTTGAAGATGCGGCAGAAGGTCAAGTGCCGGAGACGGCGCTGTTTCATCTCCTCAATTTGGCCAAGGCCAACAATGGCCATGTGCTGTTGACCGCAACCGCCGCACCGCAGTCTTGGGGCATCGCCCTGCCGGATCTGCGTTCCCGGCTCATCGCCATCCCCGCCGTTACCATCGCCCAGCCAGACGATGCACTGCTGCGCGGCGTTTTGGTAAAACTCTTTGCCGACCGGCAAATCAGCATCGATGAGCCGCTGGTGAGTTTCCTTGTGACCCGGATGCCGCGATCCCTGGACTTTGCCCGGGAAATTGTTGCCCGGATTGACGAAGCCGCATTGGAGCAGGGTGCCGAGGTTACCAGGCACTTTGTCAGCCGTATTTTGCAGGACCACCTGGAACCAGGACTACTGGATGACGATGTCAACAAACTGTCATAGGCTCGTAATACTCGGGGAACCCATTCTGCCATGACGGACAAGCCAACGATGCAACTGGACAATCCCCAGCGCTTCTTCAACCGCGAACTCTCGTGGCTTGGGTTCAACCGCCGTGTGCTTGAAGAAGCGAAAAACCCCGCCCACCCGCTGCTTGAGCGGCTGCGCTTCCTGTCGATATCAGGAAACAACCTCGATGAATTTTTCATGGTGCGCGTGGCCGGCCTTGTCGGCCAGATGCGCGAGCAGGTGACAGAAATCAGTGAGGACGGACGCACCGCCGCCGAGCAATTGGTGTTGATCCGCGAACAGGCGCAGGCCCTGATGGTCGAGCAGGATGCCCGCTGGCAGAAATTGCATGTCGAACTGGTGGAGAACGGCATCGCCATCGTGGAACCGGCCCGCGTCACCGAAGCCGACATGGTGTTCCTCAACCAGCGCTTCCTTGAGCAAATCCTTCCCGTCGTCACGCCAATCGCCATTGATCCAGCGCACCCCTTTCCCTTCATCCTCAATCGTGGCTTCATCATCGCCGCCGACCTGCGCCGCCGCCGTGACGGCAATGGCATGCGCGCCCTTTTGCCCATTCCAGGGCAGCTTGAACGTTTCATCCGCCTGCCTGGCGAAGCCACCCGCTTCATCAGCCTCGAGAACATGCTGTCGCTGTTCCTGCCGCGGCTCTTTCCCGGCTACGACGTTTTGGGCCAGGGCCTGTTTCGCATCATCCGTGACAGCGACATCGAAATCGAGGAAGAAGCGGAAGACTTGGTGCGGGTGTTCGAGTCGGCACTGAAACGCCGCCGCCGCGGCAACGTCATCCGCATGGAAGTTGACAGCGCAAGCCCTGCCTCACTCCGCGATTTCATGTCAGCCGAACTTGATGTCACTTCGGAAGCCGTCGTCGTCAGCCATGGCCTTGTCGGCTATGCCGATACCTCGCAACTGATCCTTGATGAACGCCCCGACCTCAAGTTCAAGCCCTATGTGGCGCGCTTTCCCGAACGGGTGCGCGATCACGGCGGCGATATTTTTGCGGCCATCCGCCAGAAGGACTTCATCGTCCATCACCCCTATGAGTCCTTCGACGTGGTGGTGCAGTTCATCAAGCAGGCTGCCAGCGACCCCGACGTGGTGGCGATCAAGCAGACGCTCTATCGCACTTCGCGCAACTCGCCCGTGGTGGCAGCCCTCGCCAAGGCGGCGGAGGCGGGCAAGACTGTCATGGCGCTCGTTGAACTGAAGGCCCGCTTTGACGAAGAGGCAAATATCCAGTGGGCCCGCGATCTTGAACGCGCCGGTGTGCAGGTGGTTTTTGGCTTCATCGAACTCAAGACCCACGCCAAGGTCTCCATGGTGGTGCGCCGTGAGCAGGCTGGCATGCGCACCTACGTGCATTTTGGCACCGGCAACTATCACCCCATTACCGCCAAGGTTTACACTGATCTTTCGTTCTTCACCTGCGATCCCGCCCTTGCGCGGGATGCAGCGCGCCTGTTCAATTTCATTTCCGGCTATGCCCAACCGGAAGACCTTGAACGCATTTCGCTCTCGCCGATCAATCTGAAAGACAGGCTTCTCCAGCACATCGACGAGGAGATCGCCCATGCCAAGGCGGGACGCCCTGCGCAAATCTGGGCCAAAATGAATTCCCTTGTTGATCCCGGCATCATTGATGCACTCTATCGTGCCAGCATGGCCGGTGTGCAGATTGACCTGGTGATCCGCGGCATCAGTTGCCTCCGGCCTGGCATCGCCGGATTGTCCGACAACATCCGCGTCAAAAGCATAGTCGGTCGCTTTCTTGAACATTCGCGCATCGTCTGCTTTGGCGCAGGCCACGGACTTCCGCATCCCAATGCCCGTGTCTACATTGGTTCTGCCGACTGGATGCCGCGCAACCTCCACCGCCGCGTTGAAACCCTGATCCCCGTCGAGAACCCGACTGTGCATGACCAGGTGCTGGACCAAATCATGGTCGCCAACATGCGCGACAATGAACAGAGCTGGGAACTTCTTTCAGATGGGTCGTCGCGCCGCCTCGTGCCGCCCTCGAAGGAAGAGGCCTTCAACGCCCACAACTACTTCATGGAAAATCCGTCGCTCTCCGGACGGGGCAAGGCGCTCGAAAGCAGTGTGCCACCGGCCATCGTGTCACGAAGAAAGAGGGCGAAGTGAGCGAAGTGAGCTGGCATAGTGGTTTCAGGTCGGAGCCTCCGAAATACCGGCCCGTTGCTGTGGTCGATATCGGCTCCAATTCCGTGCGCCTTGTGGTCTATGACGGATTGCGCCGTTCGCCCACACCGGTTTTCAACGAGAAAATTCTCTGCGGTCTCGGCAAAGGCGTGGCCATAACCGGAAAACTGAATGAGTCCGCCGTTGTTCGCGCCCTCTCGGCGCTCCGCCGCTTCCAAACGTTGGCGCGGCAAATCGGTTGCAAGGATGTCTTTGCCGTTGCAACGGCTGCGGCCCGCGAGGCCTCGAACGGCGAGGCCTTCATTGACCAGGCCGAGAAGGCCCTGGGGGCCGGCATTTCGGTCCTCACCGGAAAGGAAGAAGCGCGCTACGCAGCACTTGGCGTGATCGCCGGCATCCCCGAGGCCGACGGTCTGGTCGGCGATCTGGGTGGTGGTTCGCTTGAATTGATCGACATCAAGGATGGCAAACTGGAGGACGGCGTTACGCTGCCCATCGGTCCTTTGCGCCTCATCGACATGTCGGGCGGCAACATGACGAGGGCCCGAAAGATTGTGGATGAATATCTGGAAAAAGCTGATGTGCTGAAACGGCTGAAGGGGCGAAGCTTCTATGCTGTCGGCGGCACCTGGCGAAATCTCGCCCGCATGCACATGTCCCATGCCCGATATCCACTGCATGTGTTGCATCAATATACAATGACGCGGAGCCAAGCGTCCGGCATCTCGGAACTTGTGGCGGGTCTTTCACCTGCCGCCCTCAAGGATGTGAAGGACGTGTCGAAGAGCCGATCCGACACCATGCCCTATGGTGCCATGGTGCTGGAGCGGTTGTTGGCGTTTGGCAAGCCGGAAGATGTCGTTTGCTCGGTTTATGGCGTGCGCGAAGGGTTCCTCTACGCCAAGCTGCCCCGCAGGAAAATGCGCGCCGATGCGCTTTTGTCGTCTTGCTGGGATTTTGCGCGCCGCTATGCCCGTTCACCAGAGCACGAATTGGAACTCTGCGACTGGACCGACCAGATTTTCGGCGGCAAGGGCTTGAAGGAAACAGAACACGAAAAGCGGTTGCGCTATGCGGCCTGCCTGTTGGCCGATATTGGCTGGCGTGCCCACCCCGACTACCGCGCCGATCGTTCGCTTGGCATGATATCGCAAGCGGCCTTTGTGGGCGTTGATCATCCCGGCCGTGTCTTTCTCGCACTGACGGTCTTCTACCGTTACGAAGGCGAAGTGATGAAGGATGACCTGACGCGCCTTCTCGATGAACGCCAGATGGAACGCGCGCATTTGCTGAGCTCCATTTTCCGTCTTGCCTATATTCTTTCTGCCGCCATGCCCGGCATGTTGCCGCGCATCAAGCTCACGCTCTCCGGCAACACCGAGCTGGTGTTGCGCCTGCCGCGAAAGCTCCGCGATCTTATGGGCGAACGGGTGGAAAAACGCCTCGCCAGCCTGGCCTTTGAAATGGGCCGCGTCCCCAAGGTGATCGTCGACTGAAACTCCGGTTGCCGAGGCATTTGCTTATTGATCCTATTTGTCGGACAAATATGTTGACGACTGCCGGACCTTGCGCTTTATTGGCCGGGCTCAACGGCAGGCAGTTAGCACAAGCGGGGCGCGCTGAAGCGCGGCTTGCGGTCCCGGCTGCCGCCACAGAAGTGAAACGCTACAGGGAGTTTGAAATGAAAACGCTTATGTTCAAGGCCATGGGAATGTCGGCAATTGCGGCGCTGCTGGTGCTGCAGGCCACGCCTTCGCTTGCCCAGGAGAAGAAGCAACTGGCATTCGTCGTCAACGCTGCATCGGATTTCTGGAAGCTGGCAGAAGCCGGCGTCAAAAAGGCCCAAGGCGAACTGCCAAACTACGAATTGCAGTTCAAGTATCCGGCCCAGGGAACAGCCGCATTGCAAAATGCGCTGATGGATGACCTCGTGGCGGCTGGCACCGATGCCATCATGATTTCGTCGGTCGATCCCAAGACCTCGATTGACGCCTTCAACAGGATCGCAGGCCAAGTGCCGCTGTTCACAACTGACAGCGATGCCCCGGCCAGCAACCGCATTGCCTATCTCGGATCGTCCAATACTTTGGCAGGCGTTCAGGCTGGTGAAGTGGCAATCAAGGCCCTGCCGGGCGGTGCCAAGTGCATGGGCTTTGTCGGTTTCCTCGGGGCTGACAATGCCAAGGAACGCATTGCCGGATTCCGCCAGGCCGTGGAAGGCAAGGGCATTGAACTCGTTGACGTGCGGGGTGACGATGTGGATTTTGCAAGGGCACGCTCCAACGTCGATGACGTTTTGGCGGCAAACCCTGAAATCAACTGCATGGTTGGCTTCTATTCATACAACCCGCCAAAAATCTATGAAGCCCTGCAAGCTGCCGGAAAGCTTGGCGCAATCACGGTCATTGCCTTTGACGAGGACCCAATCACGCTTGGCGCCGTGAAGGACGGCAGTTTTGCCGGAACCGTGGTTCAGCAGCCATTTGAATGGGGCTATCAGGGCATGAAGATGATGGCGGCCTATCTTGAAGGCGACAAGTCGATGGTGCCCGCCGACAAGCTCATCATCGTGCCGACCAAGATCATCGACAAGGCAAATGTCGAGGAATTTGAGGCCAACCTCAAGGCGACACTGGGCAAATAAACACCCGACGAAAGAAGCCGGCGCGGATGTTAACGACGCGTCGGTTTTTTTGTGAAACCATGTATGTTCGACCGAAGGGGCAACAGCGAGTGGAGTGTGATGCGTGGCCAAAGCCATCCTGCAACTCAAGAGCATCACTAAATACTATCCCGGTGTTGCGGCCCTGAAGGATGTCTCGCTCACGCTGCGGGCAGGTGAAGTTGTGGGATTGATCGGCGAGAACGGTGCCGGAAAATCGACCCTGATGAAAGTGCTGGGCGGTGTTGTTGCACCAAGCTCAGGTGTCATAGAGATTGACGGGGTTGAACGGACATCGCTCACGGTGATTGACGCAATCACGGCGGGCATCGCCTTTGTGCACCAGGAATTGAACCTGTTTGACAACCTTGACGTTGCGGCCAACGTTTATATCGGGCGCGAGCCACGTTACGGTGGGCCACTGAACCTGGTTGACCGTGACAAGCTTGTGCGCCTCGTGCAACCCTTGCTTGATACTTTGGGAGTGGACTTCAAGCCCGGCACACCGGTGGCGGAACTGTCAATCGCCCAGCGCCAGCTTCTTGAGATTGCCAAGGCCCTGTCGCTCAAGGCACGGGTGGTGATCATGGATGAACCGACGTCAAGCCTGACCCTGTCGGAAACCGCGCGCCTGATGAAAGTAATCGCCGGCCTCAAGGCAAGCGGCGTGAGTGTCATTTTCATATCGCACCGCCTGCACGAACTTGAGGACTGCGCCGACCGTGTGGTTGTCCTGCGTGACGGGGCCACGGTTGGCGAGCTGGAAAAGTCTAAAATCACCAGCGCCGCCATGATCCAACTGATGATCGGGCGCGACCTGAAGTCCATCTATACGCCCCCTGCGCGGTCCCGTGGACCGGCGGTCCTGCGGGTTGAAAATGCCGAGACCAGCGCCAAGCCCGGAAAACGGGTTTCAATGAGCGTCCATGAAGGCGAAATCCTTGGACTGGCGGGGCTTGTCGGATCGGGACGGACCGAACTCGCAAAGGCGCTGTTTGGCATTGACCCGCTGGTGAGCGGTACAATTTTGCTCAACGATGTCGCGGTCAAAATCGACTCCACTGGCAATGCGGTTGCAAGGGGCATTTTCCTGGTGCCGGAGGACCGCAAGCGCAGCGGCTTGCAACTTGAACTTTCCATTGCAGAAAACATTTGCCTGGCAAACCTGCAGGCCCATGCCCGGCACGGTTTGGTTGACAGCGAAAGCATAGCCACGACGGCGGAGACACAGCGGCAGGCCCTTGATATTCGTGCGCCCGACATTGACACTGATGCGGCAACCCTTTCGGGCGGCAACCAGCAAAAGGTCGTGCTGGCCAAATGGCTGTCGATGAAGCCGAAAATATTGATATGCGACGAGCCGACCCGCGGCATTGACGTGGGGGCCAAGGCCGAAATCTACCGGAAACTGCGTGAACTCGCTGATTCCGGCATTGCGGTGCTGATGATTTCAAGCGACATGGAAGAAGTGATCGGCGTCAGTGACCGCATCATCGTGCTGCACGAAGGTGCGGTCAGTGGCGGCCTCGACCGGGCGCAATTCACTGAACGCAATGTTTTGCAACTCGCCGTCGGCAACAGGGTGAACTAGAAAATGACAATCAAGAAAGACCTGGGCCTTCTGATACTCATTCTGGTGGTGGGCGCGGTGGTGGCTTTCATCAATCCGCTCTTCTTGTCGCCCATCAACCTCGGAAACACGGCTAATCTTGTGGGCCTGTTTGGCCTGTTTGCCATCGGCCAGGCCTTTGTCATTATTACTGGAGGCATTGAGCTTTCGGTTGGTTCGGTGATTGCCCTGATCGGCGTATTGTTCGTCGACTTGATTGTGACCCATGGCGTTGGCTCACCGCTGGCGTTGCTGCTGATGCTGGCGCTAGGAATGCTGATCGGCCTCGCCCACGGGCTGTTGATCACAAAACTTGGCCTGCAACCCTTCATCGCTACGCTCTGCGGCCTGCTGATCTATCGCGGTGCCGCCCGTTTCTATACGGCTGATGCCACCGCCGGCTTCGGCTTTGGTGTCAGTTTTCCAACGCTTGAATGGCTGACCACGGGACGTTTCTATGGTGTGCCGCATGCTTTCATCGCTCTGCTTGTTGTGGCGGCGGTCATGTGGGTTGTGCTGCATATGTCGGTGTTTGGCCGCCACCTTTATGCCGTGGGCAAGAACGAGGAAGCCGCCCGCTATTCCGGCATAAGGACCACCCGCGTCATCATCGCGGCCTATGTGATCTGCGGGCTTCTCACCGCCATTTCCGCCATCTTCTTTGCCATGTACACGCGCTCGATCTCGCCGTCCTCCCATGGCAGCTTCTATGAACTTTATGCCATTGCCGCAGCCGTGCTTGGCGGGTTTTCGCTGCGTGGTGGCGAGGGGTCCATCCTTGGCGTGGTCCTCGGTGCGGTGTTGCTGCAGGTGCTGCAGAACCTCGTCAACCTGCTCGGCATTCCAAGTTCTCTCAATTTCGCCGTGATGGGGTCGGTGATCCTGATCGGTGTCCTTGCGGACACGCAATTTGCCCAGTACCGCAAGCGCAAGGCTGCGCTTTCACGATAGCATGGTGGAATCAGCCCTGCCGCCGGATGATGGTGGCGCGGCCGTTTTCAAGCGCAATGGCGGCTTTACCGCTTTTCAGGTCGAGGGCCACAGCGCCAAACACCTCGCGCCGCCAGCCGTGCAAGGCCGCGACATCAGCGCCATCATCAATGGCAATGGCATCGATATCGGCACTTGAGGCGACAAGCTTCGGTGCAATACCCTCGTTTTCGCTGACAATCTTGAGGGCAAGCTTGAGAATTTCCGCAGCTGCTTCCTGAGGGCCAGTCATTTCATCGCCCCGGCCCTTGGGTGAAGGGATCGAGGCTGGGTCGCGTGCCAGTCCTTCGGCCACAGCCGCAAGAACCCCCCGGCCAATGGATGATTCGGCGGAACCCCGGGGCAGGAGGCGCAACTGCTGCAGCGCCGCCACATCCTGCGGCACCTGAATGGCAATCTCACCGACCGCTTCATCCTTCAAAATGCGCCC
>JANNFZ010000329.1:0-12092 GCA_031380375.1 Hyphomicrobiales bacterium | reverse complement strand
GGTCGAAGATCACTTGTGCGCCATTGGCAAAATCACCGAATTGCGCTTCCCACAATACCAATGCATTGGGCTCGGCGAGGGAATAGCCATATTCAAAGCCCAGCACCGCTTCTTCCGAGAGCATGGAATTGATGACTTCGATCTTGATGTCCTGGTCTTTCTTCAGGTGATTGAGCGGCGTGTAGCGCTTTTCCGTTACCTGATCGACGAGCACGGCATGGCGCTGCGAGAAGGTGCCGCGCTGCACGTCCTGTCCGGACAATCTGATCTTGTAGCCTTCATCAAGCAGGGCGGCGAAGGCGAGGCTCTCGCCCATGGACCAGTCAAGGCCCTGGCCATCCTCGATCATCTTGCGGCGCGAATCGAGCACGCGCTGCATGGTCTTGTGCGGCGTGAAGCTTTTGGGAATTTTGGTGAGCTTGAGGCCAAGATCGCGCAGGCGATTGGCATCGACACCGGTGAGCCCGCGGCGTGCGTCATCTTGCGCAGCGGCTGAGGTCAAACCTGCCCAACGACCGTCGAGCCAGTCAGCCTTGTTGGATTTGTAGCCGGTGGCCACCGCATGGGCGTCATCGAGGCGCTTCCGGTATTCCGCCTTCAGGGTCTCGAACTCTTCCGCCGTGATCACGCCCTCGGCGATGAGGCGGTTGCCATAGACGGTGACGACCGTCGGATGGGTGGCGATGCGCTTGTACATCAAGGGTTGGGTGAAGGCCGGTTCATCGGTTTCGTTGTGGCCGTAGCGGCGGTAGCAGAACATGTCGACGACCACGGGCTTCTTGAATTTCTGGCGGAATTCGGTGGCAATCTTGGCGGCGAAAACCACAGCTTCCGGATCATCGCCATTGGGATGGAAAATCGGTGCGTCGATCATCTTGGCAATGTCGGATGGATAGGGCGACGAGCGCGACCAGATGGGCGAGGTAGTAAAGCCAATCTGGTTGTTGACGATAAAATGGATGGAGCCGCCGTTGCGGTGGCCCTTGAGGCCTGAGAGGCCCAGGCATTCGGCGATGACACCCTGGCCTGCAAAGGCTGCATCGCCATGGATCAGCAGCGGCAGCACTGATGTTCGTGTCTTGTCGCCGCGCTGGTCCTGTTTGGCGCGGGCCTTGCCGAGCACCACGGGATCGACAATCTCAAGATGTGATGGATTGGCGGTCAGCGAGAGATGTACGGTGTTGCCGTCGAAGACGCGATCCGACGACGATCCCAAGTGATATTTGACATCGCCCGAGCCTTCCACTTCATCAGGCGTCGTCGAGCCGCCCTGGAATTCGTGGAAAATCGCCGAATAGGGTTTTGACATCACGTTGGCGAGCACATTGAGGCGGCCGCGGTGGGCCATGCCGAGGATGATTTCCTTCACACCAAGATTGCCGCCGCGCTTGATGATCTGCTCAAGGGCAGGAATCATACTTTCACCGCCATCAAGGCCGAAGCGCTTGGTGCCGGTGTATTTGACATTGAGGAAGTTTTCGAAACCTTCGGCTTCAATCAGTTTGTTGAGGATGGCTTTCTTGCCTTCCGGTGTGAAGGTGATTTCCTTGTTGGCGCCTTCGATGCGCTCCTGCATCCAGGCTTTCTGCTCCGGATCAGTGATGTGCATGAACTCGACGCCGAGCGTGCCACAGTAAGTGCGCTTCAAGATGTCGACGATCTGGCGGACCGTGGCGTTGTCGAGGCCCAGGACCTTGTCGAGGAAGATGGGCCGGTCCATGTCGGCTGACGTGAAGCCGTAGGAGACTGGATCAAGCTCCGGCTGTGGGACGGGGTCCTTCAGCTTCAGCGGATCAAGATCAGCGGCGAGATGTCCGCGCAGTCGGTAGGCCCGGATCATCATCAGGGCGCGGACCGAATCCATGGTGGCGCGCCGGACTTCGTCGGCAGAAGGACCAGCGGCGGGTGCACTAGCCGGTTTGGCGGCGTCACCCTTCAGCTTGGCTTCGATTTTTGGGGCGAGGGCCTTTTCAATGGCCGTCCAATTGCCGTCGAGTGCTGCCACGCGCTCGTCAAGGGGTTGCGGGGGCCAGTCCTTGCGCTCCCAGGAGGGGCCAGCGATCTGGCGCTTTGCCTCAGTTGGGTTGTCTTCCAACCCGGCAAAGAAAGACCGCCAGTGGGCGTCCACGGCGGCGGGGTTTTCCAGATAGTTGGCGTAGAGTTGTTCAATGAATTGGGCGTTTCCGCCGTAGAGAAATGACGATTCCTCAAAAGCCCGCGTCGCTTCCGTCTTGTCCATGTCGTCCGTCCCGTCTGGTCTTCGCCGGGTCTGGCTTCATTGCCAGCATGCCGGTGGGCACAATCGCCCGGAATTCCGTGGTTCGTATTACAATTGCAAATAAGACGGAATTACTTCCGTTTCAACTTTTTCATGAGGGTTTCACCCAAAAGTGCGGGCGAATCCGAAACCGCGATGCCGGCGCGCTTCATGGCGTCGACCTTGGAACCGGCGTCGCCCTTGCCCCCGGAGATGATGGCGCCGGCATGGCCCATGCGGCGCCCCGGAGGGGCGGTGCGGCCAGCGATGAAGCCTGCCATCGGTTTCTTCACCTTGTTCTTGCGCAGGAACTCGGCGGCTTCTTCTTCTGCGGAGCCGCCGATTTCACCGATCATGATGATTGATTCGGTCTTTGGGTCGGCGAGAAACATTTCGAGGATATCGATGAATTCAGTACCCTTCACGGGATCGCCGCCAATGCCGACGGCCGTTGTTTGCCCAAGTCCCTGCTGGGTCGTTTGGAACACCGCCTCATAAGTGAGCGTGCCGGAGCGCGAAACAATGCCGACCTTGCCCTTCTTGAAAATGTTGCCGGGCATGATGCCGATCTTGCATTCGCCGGGGGTGAGCACGCCTGGGCAGTTGGGACCGATAAGGCGGGACATGGAACCTGAAAGCGCCCGCTTCACCTTCACCATGTCCATGACCGGAATACCCTCGGTGATGCAGACAATGAGGGGAATTTCGGCTGATATGGCTTCGAGGATTGCATCAGCCGCAAAGGGCGGTGGTACATAGATGACCGTGGCATCGGCGTCTGTTGCGTTCCGCGCTTCTGCGACCGTGTCGAAGACGGGGAGGTTCAGGTGCTTGGTGCCGCCCTTGCCGGGTGTGACACCACCAACCATCTGCGTGCCATAGGAGATGGCCGCTTCGGTGTGGAACGTGCCTGCCTCGCCAGTGAGGCCCTGGCAGATGACGCGGGTCTTTTTGTTGACGAGGATGGACATCAGGCAGCGACCTTTACGGCTTTGACAATTTTGCGGGCGGCGTCGTTGAGGTCATTGGCGGAGATGACGTTGAGGCCGGATTTGTTGATGATGTCCTTGCCCAGTTCGACATTGGTGCCCTCAAGGCGCACCACCAGCGGCACTTTCAGCCCCACTTCTTTCACGGCGGCGATCACACCTTCGGCAATCACGTCACACTTGGCAATGCCGCCAAATATATTGACCAGAATGCCTTTCACTTTTGGATCGGCAGTGATGATCTTGAAGGCCGCTGTCACCCGGTCCTTGGTGGCACCGCCGCCAATGTCGAGAAAATTGGCAGGCTCCGCGCCATAGAGCTTGATGATGTCCATGGTGGCCATGGCAAGGCCTGCGCCATTGACCATGCAGCCGATGGTGCCATCAAGCGCCACATAGGAGAGGTCAAATTTGGAGGCTTCAATTTCCTTGGGGTCTTCTTCGCTTTCATCGCGCAAGGCCACGATATCGGGATGGCGGAACAGGGCATTGTCGTCGAAGTTCATCTTGGCGTCGAGGCAGACAAGATTGCCATCTTTGGTCACCACCAGCGGATTGACCTCCAAGAGGCTCATGTCCTTGTCGACAAAGGCATTGTAGAGGCCGCTGGCCAGTTTCGACATTTGCTTTGTCTGTGGGCCGTCGAGTTTCAGCGCCTTGGCGATGGCGCGCCCGTGATGCGGACAAAGCCCGGTTGCCGGATCGACATGGATGGTTGCAATTTTTTCCGGCGTGTCATGGGCGACTTTTTCAATGTCCATGCCGCCTTCGGTGGAGACGATGAAGGCAATCCTCGACGTCGCGCGATCGACGAGGATTGAAAGATAGAGTTCGCGGGCAATGGCTGTACCTTCTTCGATATACAGGCGCTGCACCAGCTTTCCCTGCGGGCCGGTCTGCGGGGTCACCAGCATCATGCCGAGAATGCGCGTTGCTTCGGCCTTTACATCGGCGATTGATTTTACAACTTTGACACCACCACCCTTGCCTCGGCCACCGGCATGGATTTGCGCCTTTACCACCCACACGGGCCCCGGCTGGGCTTCTGCTGCCTTCACCGCTTCATCGACAGAAAAGGCTGCGGTGCCTTTTCCTGTCGGCACGCCAAACTGGCGGAGGACTTCCTTGGCCTGGTATTCGTGAATGTTCATGGCTTCCCAACTTCTTTCGCATCCTTCGAGGCCGCTCCGCGGCACCTCAGGATGAGGTTTTTGTTTTCAACCCTCATGCTGAGGCGCATTGCGCAGCAATGCCTCGAAGCGCCTTCACTCACGCTAGATCCGGTGACAGGGTTTTTGCCGCCGCCATCAAATCATGCACGGCGTCGACGGATTTCTGGAAGCCTGCTTTTTCTTCGGCATTGAGGGAAACTTCAACAATGTGTTCCACACCGTTGTCGCCAATGACCACGGGAACGCCCACATAAGTTCCACTGACGCCATATTGCCCGGTCAAGTGTGCGGCACAGGGCAGCACGCGTTTGTAATCCTTCAGATAACTCTCGGCCATGGCAATGGCCGCTGAGGCCGGCGCGTAGTAGGCCGAGCCGGTTTTCAGCAGGTTGACAATCTCGGCACCGCCATCGCGGGTACGCTGGATGATTTTGTCGATCTTTTCCTGCGTGGACCAGCCCATTTTCACAAGGTCAGGCACGGGGATTCCGGCAACCGTCGAATAGCGTGTGAGCGGCACCATGGTGTCGCCGTGGCCGCCAAGCACAAAGGCATTCACATCTTTCACCGAGACATTGAACTCCTCGGCAAGGAATTGACGAAAGCGCGCGCCGTCGAGAACGCCGGCCATGCCGATAAGCTTGTGGGCGGGAATGCCGGAGAATTTCTGCAAGGCCCAGACCATGACATCAAGGGGATTGGTGATGCAGATCACAAAGGCATTGGGGGCGTGGGCCTTCAGGCCTTCTCCCACCGATTTCATGACCTTCAAGTTGATGCCCACGAGATCATCGCGGCTCATGCCGGGCTTTCGCGGCACACCTGCCGTGACAATGCAGACATCAGCACCTGCTATGGCCTCATAGGAATTGGTGCCGCTGAGTTTTGCATCGAAGCCTTCGACGGGCCCTGATTGTGAGAGGTCAAGCGCTTTGCCCTGGGGCAGGCCCTCGGCAATGTCGAAAATCGTGATGTCCCCGAGTTCACGAAGGGCCGCGAGATGGGCCAATGTGCCCCCGATCATACCCCCGCCTATCAATGCGATTTTCTTGCGCGCCATTTCCTGTCCTCATGAAGGTTTTGAACCGGCGTCTCTGTAGTCCGGTTGGCACCCCGCATCAAGAAAAAGGAATCCGCCTGTTGGCCTAGGTCAGGTATCGGAAGGTGTGGCACCCCACCAGGCGGCTGATTGCATTTCCTTCAGTCTTGAAATTGTGCGCTTGGCTTCGACACTGTGTTGGTTCTTGGGGAAGAGTTTTTCAGGCGGTGCATCGGAGAGCGCAACAATTCGTGTGCCCGCGTCATAGAATGTATCGATCATCACGATGAAACGCTTGGTCTCATTGCGTTGATGGGACTTTAAAGGCGTGACACCCGATATGAATATGGTGCGATAGGCCTTTGCAATGGCGAGATAATCAGCGGGGCCTAGGGCCTCGCCACAAAGCTCGTAAAAGGTGAAGGAGGCGCAAGCATGGGCGGCCTTGGGCACGGTGCGTTTGCGGCCCAACACGTCAAGTATCTCGACTTGACCCGGAGCACCATCAGTCAAATCACGCCACAGGATGTTGAAGGCGACGCGATTGTCGGCGGTGGCCGGGTGCAGAAAGGTCTCATTGGCGCGGATGCGGCCGAGGCGATAGTCGCGTGGGCCTTCGAGATGGATCACATCCATGGTCGCCCTCAGTCGTTCGATGAAGGGCAAGAAGAGCTGGCGGTTGAGGCCGTCGCGATAAAGCTCTTCCGGTGGCGGATTGGCAGTGGTGACGAGGACCACGCCGTTTTCCAGAAGCGCTTCATAAAGTCTGCCGATAATCATGGCGTCGGCAATATCCACAATCTGCATTTCATCAAGGCACAGGAGACGCGCCGATGCGGCAATTTCACGGGCGATGGCTGCGATGACATTGTCGCCGCCAAGTCTTGTGCGTGCGGCGTGGACTTCCTGCACGAAGGCATGGAAATGCACGCGGCGCTTGGGCCAGGCTTTGACCGCGTCACAGAACATGTCCATCAACATGGTCTTGCCGCGCCCGACATTGCCGTAGAGATAGATGCCCTTCGGAGTAACCGGCGGATTGCGCAACAGGCGGCTGATGAAACCGGGCTTGCCAGGCGGACGGTGGTTGAGATGATCGGCAAGGCCCGATAATTCCCCGACCACACGCGCTTGCGCGGCATCGGGCTTCAGGCTGCCATCGCGCAGCTTTTGCCGGTAAGTTTCCAGAAGCGACATGCCTGAAGGGCCTATGTCTCTAGCTCAGATTTTGCAAGAGGCTGGCGTAGGCGAGGAAGTGGCGGAGCAGCGTGATATACGCCGCCGCCATGGCGACATAGGCAAAGGCGGCAATCGACATTTGCAAAGTCGAGAGCGGCTTCAGCCCGGCGTCAATCGTCCGGTCCTTGAGATTGGCGAGAATGGCGAGGCCGCCGAAAATGATGAGGATCACCTGTTCCATCGAGAAACCCATATTGATGATCAGGGCACCGATGATCATCAATCCGAAGCGGGCATGGCGTCCCATCAGGCGTTGCAGGACCGAGCGCAATGCCACGCCGCCATCGAGTGGTTCAACAGGCAGCAGATTGAAAAGGTTCAGTCCCACAGTGACGAGGCCAAGAACCGCAATGAAAGGCGGGGCCGAGACCGTGCCGTAGGTGGCAAGCGCGCAGGCAACCGCGAGAAGAGTTGAAAAGCCCGGCCCCAGGAGGGCTGCAAAAACCGCCTGGCCTTGTGTCTCAAAGGCAAAGCGCGGGATTGCAATGGCGCCGAGGAAGGGCAGGAACATCATGCGGCCCCACGGCTGGCCCATCAGGCGATAGGCAAGAAGATGTCCAAACTCGTGGACGAAGAGTGCGAAAACCAGCAACACGGCGGCGGGGAGACCCAACAGAATGGCGAAGGCGGCAATGGAAATGAGCCCCGTGCCGACAGCGACGGCCGACGAGATGAGTTGGTAGGCGCGGTCGTTGACAACGCCCTGTTCGGCCATGCTGCGCAGGCGGTGGATGCCGCCCCAGAGATCGGCGCGGGCCAGCAATTGCGCAATGAGCGGCCTCGGCCCCCAGTGATAGGTGATGCTGAGCCTGGTCCTGCCGCCTTCATCGATCAGGCTGTAATCCTGGCGGAGCAGTTCATTATTGTGGCTCTTGCCCTCGAGCCCTTCGCGTAGAAGAACAAGACGCGTTCCTTCAGTGCGCTCGGCAATGCGAAACAGCGCCGACGACGAACGGGGCGCGCCCGAGGCCATGGTGGTGGTGTAGGTCTTGCGATAGACCTTTGTGTCGGCATCGCGCAGTTCGGAGAACACTGTCGTCTGGCCCCAATTTTCGGTTTTGCCGTCGAAGACATCGATCTGGTCAAACACTTTGGCGCGCGGGGCGTTGATGACAAGGCTGGCATGGGGTGTCACATTGCGGCGGAAGCCGATCATGGCCAGCAACAGAAGCGTGAACGGAAGCTCAAGGCCAATCGTCGACCAGATCGAATACATGCCCGCCCGCGTCCCCATATTAAGGTGTTAAAAGGGTCTAGCGGCCCGGTCCTTAAGGATCGGCAAACTTCCGGTTACGTGATGACCGGTGCCTGGGGTGTGGCGGTGAGGGGCAGTTTGCCGTGCAGCCTCGGGTCATCGTGAATTTCCACCATGCGCATATAGGGCGTAAAACCTGAGCGGATATAGAAGGGCAAGGCCTCTGGTGCATCGAATGTGCAGGTGTGGACCCAATAGCGGGTGATGGGCCTGGCCCAGGCACGGCGGATCGATTCATCCATGAGCGCTCGGCCAAGTCCGCCGCCGATCGCTTCCGGCACCAGTCCAAAAAATGCCAGTTCACAATGGGGCAAGTCGGCAAAGTTCAGTTCCAGAAGGCCCAGCGCCTTGCCATCGCGCATCAGGGCACAGGATTCAATCTCCGGATTGCCGAGGATGGAGCTAAGTTTGTCATCGGCCATGATGAGGCGCGAGAACCACATCAGGTTGCTGCCGACGGCACGGAAAAGCTGGCGGAAGCTTTCGAGGTCATCGGCCTTGAAGCGCATCAACTCAACATCACCCGGCAGCTCCACGAGCTTCCGTCCCGGCACCCCGTGCATTTCAAGGCAGGTCACCACATTGGCAAGCTTGCCCTTGGGCAATTCATAGAAGTCGTTCGGCAAGTCGAGAACGGGCATGATCACTTTGGCAAATGGCGGGAGGGAATCCAGACGAAACCATCATCGTCCAGAAGCATGCACTCGCGCAAGCCATGGGGCTTGTCGAGGCACCCTGCAAGAACCGTGTAGCCATGGGCCCGGGCGCGCGCTTCTGCGGCATCAGGGTCCACATGATAGCAACGCAATTCGATGCCAATGCCGCGTGGCGCATCGCTCACAAGGGTCGCGTGAAGTTCATTGCCGCGATAGGACGAGGGTATATGGAGCATGAAATCCTGGCCGTGGAGTTTCATGGCGGCGAATACATCGGTTCTGAAAAACACTGAAGCTTCAAGTACTTCCGTAGTGAAGTGAAGGGCGCGCTCAAGATCCCGGACAATCAGGTTGAAGCCCAGGCCCTGCAATGTGCGGCCATATTCGGGCCCCGTTGGGTGTTTGGTTTCAGACATGCCGCCACTTGATCACGGGGCAAGGTTTTGGTCCAGACCGCTTGCCGTCAGGACAGGTATTCCACCGTTTCGCGGCGGCGCTGGTCGTTCCAAACGACCCGGCAGCCTTCGAGGGCCTCATGCAGCGGCATATTACGGTGGTGCAGAGCCAGGAACAAGCAGGCGGCGGCCTCGCCCGCCAGACTCTCTGATTGGGGTTCGTCAGTGGCCAGCGACAGGCACAGGCGGTGGCCAAGCTCGGCCATCATGGCGCCGGCCACGGCTTTGCGGATTTCGCAAGTGGTGGTCCAGTTTTCGGCAATTTCATGGGGTGTAAGCTCGATCATGCAATCCAAGCCAATGGTGACGGGCACGTTGCCGCGGGCACGGATCGCCATGGCAAGCCCGCCCGCCGTCACCGGCGGACAGGAAAGGAGTTCGGTACCTACGGGAACAATCCCAGACACGTTCCCAGACATGGGCGACCTCACAAACAAACTGACGCCCGGAGTGTGCGCCTTGAATGTTAAGCGAGGGTTTAGGCGGGCTGGTGGCAGACGGCCTCGATGTTGTTGCCATCAGGATCAAGCACATAAGCACCATAGTAGTGCGCATGATAATGGGGCCTGAGCCCCGGCTTGCCATTGTCCCTGCCGCCGGCAGCAAGGGCCGCGTCGTAAAATGCTTCCACCATGGCCCGGGTTTTCGCCTTGAAGGCCACGTGAATGCCAGTCTGTGCCGTGGGGCCGGTGCTGATCCAGAAATCCGGCTTGTCGACGCCGAAGCCGCAGACATCGGCATTCCCGGTCACATCCTTGCCGATCTCCATGAGGAGGCGGAAGCCCAGCGGCGCCAAGGCTTTCACATAGAAGGCCTTTGAGGTTGCATAGTCAGAGATCGAACAGCCGACATGGTCGAGTATGGGTTCAGGCATGGGTGGCCTCCTTGCGCCAGATTTTTTGGTAGAGGGCGAGATCGAATGCTGCCGGTTCTATCTCGCGCATCGTCGTGACAATGTGTGGCAGCAATCCGCCATTCATCAAGCCAAGGCAGGCGGCACCCGCCGCTGTGCCATCCTTGATGTCGGATGCAAAGACCTTTTGTGCCCGGCGCAGACTCGCGAGGAGCTCCAAAAAGACATCATTCCGGGAAAACGGGCCGTCGACAATGATGTCATGGCGGGACTGGATGGCATCAAGGGACTCGGACACCATGAGGGCGCAATAGAGCGAAGCAAGGCTTGCGTGTTCTTCAGGAGTCGCTGGTGGCGGGCCGATGATGCGCCCCCGGTTGGCCGTATTGGCAATGGGGCCGCCGCCATCGGAGAAACTCGGCAGTGCATAAGTTCCCTGGTCGACGAGGACCTTGACTGTGGTGGGCGATGCGGCACTGTCTGGCGCGCCCTTGGCCAGCACTTCATATTCCTTTCCGCCAAAGAAGCGGCAGCAGGCCACGGGCTTTCCCAACACGCTGATATTGGCCACGGTATCGCGAGCCTCATCGAGGGCACTCAAGGGCGTGTCGCTGTCAAAGCCAATGATCCAGGTGCCAGTGGAAAGAAGTGTAAAGTGTTGCCGCCCACTGGCGAGATAGCGCAGGAAGTTGGCGTTGGAATCGTGAACACCGGCGGCGATCTCGGCGCGGCCCCGGAAATGTGAGCCGCGAATTTCCGGCTTCAGGGTGCCAATCACATCCCAGGCTTTGGCGAGAGGCGGAAATTTCTTGGTCCAGCCTTCACTGACGGCAAGCCTTGATGGTGCAAACGTGTTGAGGTCAATAAGATGGCTCTGGCAGCCCAGGGCCGAAATTTCCGTGACCGGCCTGCCGCCGAGGCGCAAACCCACATATTGCATGAGCGGCAGGATGGTTGTGGTCCCCGCAAACTCATGCGGGAGTACCCGGGCCTGCCAGAACAGCTGCATGGCGTGCAGCAATGCCACAGGCAGTTGCGGGGAATAGGTTTCGGCGAATGTCGGTGCAACCTTGGCATAGGCCGCAACAATTTCGGCGGGCGGGTCAGACATGTAGTCCATGATGGGTAACGCCAATTCACCTGTTGCCGTCAGGGAAACAATGCAGGCGCCGTGGGTCGATGTGACAATGCGGTCGACGGGGGCAATGGCATCGAGTTCAGGAAGTGCCGCGCAAATGAAAGCCAACATGGGTTCCATGTCGATCTCGCGGTAGTGCGCGCCCTTGCGGTGGCGGCTCGCCATTTTGCGCTCTGCCAATATGTCGAGCCCCGGCGAAAACAGCATGACCTTGGTGTTGGTGTAACCGACGTCGATGACAGCGATGGCGCGCGGTCCGCTCATGTCACTTTCCTTTTTTCACAAACTTGGGATAAGGGATTTTCACTGCACAGACAATCGCGTCAGGAATTCGCTCATGGCCAAGATCAAATTCAGGAAGTTGCGCAAAGAGGTCATCGCGACGTGCCTTGCCATGAATGACGAGGGCATCAACCAGGGCACATCGGGCAATGTCAGTGTGCGCACCAGCGAGGGCTTTCTGATTTCGGCCTCGGGCATTCCCTACAAGAAGATGAGGCCTGAGCACATTGTCGAGATGGATTTGCAAGGCGGTTATCGCGGCGACTATCTGCCATCGACCGAATGGCGCATGCATCTCGACATTTTCAATGCCCGGCCTGAAGCGGGCGCCATCGTGCATGTGCATTCGACCTATGCAACAGCAATTGCCTGCCTGCGCAAAGAAGTGCCGTCGTTTCACTACATGATCGGCGTGACAGGCGGTGCGAGCTTGCGGGTATCCGACTATGCCGAGTTTGGCACGCAGGAATTGTCGGCCGCCATGTTGAAAGCCATGGAGGGCCGCACGGCTTGTCTTCTTGCCAATCACGGTCAGATTTGTTTCGGGCCAACGCTTGAGATTGCCCTCTGGCTGGCTGGTGAAATCGAAGCCCTGTGCCACCAGTACTGGGCGTCATTGCTGGCCGGAAAACCGGTGATGTTGAATGAGCCGGAATTGGCCAGTGTGCTTAAACGCTTCAAGACCTATGGCTTGCAGGCCGATGACCTGAAGGGTGTCGATGCCTCGCAGCTTGCGGTCGTGGCACCAACCAAACGC
>JANNFZ010000300.1:0-2115 GCA_031380375.1 Hyphomicrobiales bacterium | reverse complement strand
GTACCGATGAAAGCCCCGGCGAGACTTATCTCTACAATGGCCGCACTTATAAGTCCTATCGCGGCATGGGCAGCGTCGGTGCCATGGCCCGGGGCTCGGCGGACCGCTATTTCCAGCAGGATGTCAGCAACACATTGAAGCTGGTGCCCGAGGGCATTGAGGGCCAGGTGCCTTACAAGGGACCCGTTGCCACCGTATTACATCAGTTGGTGGGCGGGCTTCGCGCCTCCATGGGCTATGTCGGGGCCGAGACGATTGCACTGCTCCAAAGCAAGGCTGAGTTCGTAAGAATAACAAATGCCGGCCTTCGTGAAAGCCACGCCCATGACGTGATGGTGACGCGCGAGGCCCCGAACTACCAGAGGGTGACATGACGCTTGAGAAGTGGTTGCTGCTGCCTGTGTTTTTGCAGGTTTTGTTGACAATGGTCGTTGGCGTGCTGAGTGGCAGGGCGCGGGTCATGGCGGTGCGTGGAGGAAGAACCAAGCTCAAAACGATAGCCGTGAACAATGAAGCCTGGACGGACGATGTCGCCAAACTCGGCCGGAATTTCGACAACCAGTTTCAGCTGCCTGCAGTGTTTTTCACACTGGTGGCACTGCTGATCGCCACCGAAAAAATTGACGTGGTGTTTGTCATTCTCGCCTGGGCCTTTGTCGCCAGCCGCTATTGGCACAGTTACGTTCACACCGGCAGCAATGTTGTGCTGACGCGCTTTCGCATTTACGTTTTCGGATTTGCGATCCTGTTCGTGATGTGGGCGTGGTTTGCCATTAAAACTTTGGCGCTCGCCTGACATCATGCGCATGCCTGGACGCGCAAGTGCTGCAATCGAAATTCTCGCCGATATTCTTGACCGCCACAGGCCCGCCTCTGAAGCGCTGCGCGATTGGGGCAAGGCGCACCGCTTTGCCGGTGGTGGCGACCGCCACGCCATCGGCACGCTGGTCTATGATGCCTTGCGCAAAAAGGCGAGTGCAGCGCACCGCATGGACAGCGATGCGCCACGGGCTTTGGTTCTCGCCACCTTGCACACGCAGTGGAATTTGAGTGCGGATGAAATCAACGCTTTGTCCGGTGGTGATCACGGACCATCCCCGTTGAATGACGAAGAACGCCGAGCCCTGCAACGCGACGTGATTGAAACGCCAACATGGGTCGCTGCCGACATCCCGCAATGGCTGGAGCCGCAATACAAAATGGCATTTGGTGATGCAGCGGCGGTCCAGGGTGCAAGCCTTTCTGCCCGCGCACCCATTGACCTCCGCGTCAACACATTGAAGGCCACGCGGCCGCAACTCATCGAGGCGCTGCAGCGCTTTGGTGCCAGCGAAGGGCCGCTCTCGCAGAATTGTGTGCGTATTGCTGCACCGGGCCCAGACCAGCGCAACATCAATGTCGAGGCAGAACCCGCCCACGGGCTTGGCTGGTTTGAGGTGCAGGATGCAGCATCGCAAGTTGCCGCCTTGATGTCGGGCGCAAAACCCGGCGAGACCGTCGCGGATATTTGCGCGGGCGCGGGCGGCAAGACACTCGCCCTTGCCGCCATGATGAACAATGAGGGCAAGCTCATCGCCCATGACCGCGACCGCCACCGCCTGCGCCCCATCTTCGAACGCATGACCCGCAGTGGTGCTTCCTGCATCGAAGTTGTCGCGGCGGAAAATGCCAAGGCGCTTGCGAACCGTCACGACTTCGATTGTGTGCTGATCGACGCCCCCTGCTCCGGTTCCGGGTCATGGCGGCGCAAGCCCGACGCCAAATGGAAATTCACTGAAAAACTATTGGCACAGCGCCTGAAGGACCAGCACGAAGTGCTGACTCGCGGAGCTGCGATGGTGCGGCCGGGCGGAAGGCTTGTCTATATTACCTGCTCGGTGCTGCCTGTCGAAAACACCGATCAGGTGGCGTGGTTCCTGAAGGGCCACAAGGACTTCAAGGTCATTCCCTTTGCAACGCAGTGGGCGGCAAGCATCGGCGGAAAGGCACCTACATCCGCTGACGGTCGGTCAGATGGGTTGCTGCTCACGCCTCACAGCCACTTGACTGATGGTTTCTTTGTGACGGTGCTGCGGCGGGACGGTTGATGCTTCGAGGCTTTGCTGCGCAAAGCAC
>JANNFZ010000287.1:0-5180 GCA_031380375.1 Hyphomicrobiales bacterium | reverse complement strand
GCCCACGGCCCAAGTGATCTGCGATGCCTTTCACCTGAACGACGAGCCAGTGTTGATTTCACCGCGCTATGTGTTGAAGCGCGTGTTGCAACTCTACAAGGACAAGGGCTGGCGGCCGGTCATCGCACCGGAACTCGAATTCTACCTCGTCAAGCGCAATCCCGATGCCGACTATCCGCTGGAAGCAGCTGTCGGACGGTCGGGCCGCAAGGAGCCCGGTGGACAGGCCTATGGCATTGACGCCGCCAATGACTTCGATCCCATCGTCGAGGACATCTATGACTACTGCGAGGCGCAGGAACTTGATGTTGACACACTGTCGCACGAAAGCGGTCCGGCGCAGCTTGAGATCAACTTCAACCATGGCGATCCGCTGGAACTGGCGGACCAGGTTTTCCTGTTCAAGCGCACGGTGCGCCAGGCGGCTTTGAAACATGACATGTATGCGACATTCATGGCCAAACCCCATGCCAATGAACCGGGCTCGTCCATGCACATCCATCAATCGGTGATGGATGCGCGCACCGGCAAGAATATTTTTGCCGGCAAAGATGGCAAACCGTCAAAATATTTTCTCAACCACATCGGCGGGTTGCAGCGCTATCTGGCAGCGGGCCTGCCGCTGTTTGCGCCCAATGTGAACTCTTACCGCCGCCTTGTTCCGGAATCGGATGCACCCACCAACGTACATTGGGGCATCGACAACCGCACGGTATCCTTGCGTGTCCCGGCGTCCGACCCCGCCAACTTGCGTGTCGAAAACCGGGTGCCCGGCGCTGACGCCAATCCCTACCTGGCTTTCGCCGCATCGCTTGCCTGCGGCTATCTCGGCATGATCGAGCGCATCAAGCCTTCGGACCCGGTGCAGGGCTCGGCCTACCGCTATGCCCATACGCTGCCCATCAGCCTTGATGAGGCGCTTGACAAGTTGAACTACACAAAGCCGCTGAAGCAGGTCTTGGGTGAGTTGTTTGTCGAAGCCTATCAGGACGTGAAGTTCGAGGAGATGCAGAATTTCCGGCGCGTCATCAGTTCGTGGGAGCGGGAATATCTTCTGCTCAACGTATGATAGTCTGCACCCGAATTGATTCTTGGAGAGTGCCAATGCGGTCTGTGTTCCGCTTCCTCGGCCTGCTGGTGATTTTGCTGGCGGCGGCCCTGCCGCAACAGGTCTCGGCACAAAGCATGGCAGCGGTACAGTCGGAAATTGCCGACTTGCTCTCGGCACCACGCCTGCCGCTTCCCCTTGAAAAGGTGAAGGGCGCACTGACCGCCCACTATGTCACGAACCGGGCCCAACCCTATTGGGTGGGGTCAGGCCGCATGGCTCAGTTTGCCCAACGCCTGCAGAACGCCAGTCTCGACGGGCTTGACCCCGATGCCTATCCCGTCGATGCCCTGATCAATCTCGGCAACACCGCCCAGTCGGGTGATCCTGCGGAGATGGCCAAAGCCGAGCTTTATTATTCTGCGTTCTTTGTGGCCTATGCGGCGGATCTGCGCATTGGCCGGGTGGCTCCGCAGAAGGTTGATCCCCATCTTTTCCGCAACCGCAAGACCATTGATGCGCTGCGGGTGCTGACGGAAATGTCGAAGCAGAAGGATCCCGGCAAGTTCCTCGCTGCATTTGAACCGCGCAACAACCACTATCAGGTTTTGAAGCGCATGTTGCGGGCTTACACGAAGGCCATCAATGACGGACTCGACTGGCCGGTGATCGGCCAGGGCGACTCCCTGAAGCCCGGCGGCACTGATGCGCGCGTGCCGGAAATCCGCGAGCTTCTGACTTTTACGGGCGACTATGAAGGACCGGACACGAATTCCGCAAACTATGATCCACAGCTATTCGAAGCTGTCAAACTGTTCCAGTTGCGGCATGGCCTCGAAGCCAAAGGCTTGCTGGGCAAGCAGACGGTTGCCGCCATGAATGTTTCGCCGCAGGACCGGCAGCGCCAGATCATCCTCAACATGGAGCGCTGGCGCTGGATGCCCGACGTACTGGGCGAAGAACATTTCCTGGTGAACATCGCAGGCTTCGAATTGCAATGGTTCCAGGGAAAATCGGTGCGCGAACGCATGAACGTGGTTGTCGGAGCGGTGGCCACCCAGACGCCGGAATTCTCCGATGAGCTTGAGTTCGTTGAACTGAACCCGACATGGACCGTGCCCTATTCCATCGCCACCAAGGAAATGCTCGGCAAGCTCAAGGGCAACCCTTACGCCTATGCGGCGGATTTTGAAGTTTTCGCCAATGGCCGCTTGTCGGACTGGGGCTCGGTCAACTGGAGCGCCTACGGGGCGGGAAAGTTCCCCTTCACATTCCGCCAGAAGCCGGGTCCAAAAAACGCGCTTGGCAAAGTCAAGTTCATGCTGCCCAACCCGCACAACATCTATCTCCATGACACGCCGGCCAAGGACAAGTTCGCCAATTCAACACGGGCCTTCAGCCATGGCTGCATCCGCCTGTCCAGGCCCGCTGATCTCGCCTATGCGCTGCTTGGCGACAAGCTTGGCATGAGCCCGGCGATCATCAATGCCATCTGGGCGCAAGGTGTGACCAAACAGATTGCATTGCCGCAACGCATTCCCATCCACATCGTCTATGCCACGGCCTTTGCCACGGAGCGCGGCATTGAGTTCCGCAACGATGTCTATGGCCGCGACCAGAAGCTCTATGCTGCCCTGTTCGGGCGACCGGGAAGTTAAGCCCCACCCCGTCATTCCGTGCAAAGCCCCGAACCCTGGAACAGGGTGAGCCTGCCGTCAGGCAGGTTTGGGCTGCGAAACGGAACCCCGCTTATTTTGGCAACGCACTCGGAAAGGAAGCTGGGTTCCGTGTCGCGCTCCAGCGCCATTGCCTGGCATTGGCTCGGGCTTGCACGGAATGACGGGGTGAGCGTGGACAAGCGAAGCTCTCAACTCAAGGCAAGAAGTAGTGTCGTCTTAGATCTTCAACTGCCCATTGGCTGACAGGGCCACGGCGCTTGATTTGACGTGCAGCACGGCGGCACCTTGGGTGCCAAGAAAGCCGCTGACAACGGCATCAACGTCATCGCCTTTGGAAAGCGTGAAGGCCGCAACGCCGAAAGATTTTGCCCAAGCGGTAAAATCCGGGCTGTGCAGGTTGGTGCCGGAAACGCGGCCTGGATATTCACGCTCCTGATGGGTGCGGATGGTGCCGTAGATGCCGTTGTCGGAAATGACGATCTTGGGTGCAGCCCCATAGGCCACGGCGACGGCCAGTTCCTGGCCCGTCATCAACATGCCGCCATCGCCGACAAAGCAGATGGCCATGCGCTCCGGCTGTTCAATGCTGGCGGCAACGGCCGCCGGCACGCCAAGTCCCATGGCACCGACAATGCCACCGAGCAGGGTGTTGGATGGCGTGGCGCGCCAATGGCGGTGAAACCATGTCGAGGCATTGCCGGCATCGGTGGTGATGATGCAGTCACGTGGCGCGTGGCGTTCGAGCGCTTGCGTGACAATGCCGAAATCAATGCCGTCAGCGGCTTCAACGGGCGTGAAGGCCTGCAATTTCTTGACGACGCCATTGAGTTTGGAAATCCACGCCTCGCGTGCTGACGCGACAACGCGGGCTTCCTTGCCCAGATCGGTCAGGATGCTTGCCGGATCGGCAACAAGGCCAAAATCGGTGCGGAATACGTGACCGATGGGCTTGCCGTCTGGATAAATGTGCACCAACACCTGTTCCGGTGCAGGGGCTGTCGGAAAACTGTAGCCAAGGCTTGCGACGTCGCCCAGCCTTGTGCCGACGGCAAGAATGAGATCGGCATCGGCCAATGCTTTTTTGAGTTCCGCTGGCGCGCCAAAACCCAGATGACCGGCATAAAGCCCCGAGCCATTGTCAAAAACATCCTGGTTTTTCCAGGTCGCGGCGACGGGAATGCGCTGGGCCTCGGCAAAGCGTTGCAATGCCGCTGCACCTTTGGCACCGCGAAGGCTGGCACCTGCAACCAGCACCGGGCGCTGGGCTGCTGTAATGTAGTCCTGGATACGGGCGATGTCGGCAGGCCCATGGGACAGCACGGCTGCCGGGAAGACCACGGGCTTCTTGTCTGCCACGTCATCATTCAGCATGTCCTCGGGCAGGGCATAGACCACTGGGCCGGGCACACCTTGCGTTGCCAGGCGAAAACCGCGCGGTAAAAGCTCATGCAACTTGCCGCCGTCATTGATTTCGAAAACGCCCTTGGCCATGCCACCGAAAAATTGTTGGTAGTCAACTTCCTGGAAAACACCGCGCGTGCGTTCGGCCCGCGCCACCTGTCCCACCAGCAGGATGACGGGCAGGGCATCCTGATCGGCCATGTGAATGGCGATCGAGGCATTGGTGGCGCCGGGTCCGCGGCTGACCATGAAAACGGCGGGCCGCCCGGTGAGTTTGGCTTCGGCGCAGGCCATGAAACCGGCACCGCCTTCATGACGGCAGACAATGACGGCGATACCGCTGTCGTGCAGCGCATCAAGCAGGGCCAGATAGCTTTCGCCCGGCACGCAATAGACGCGCTTCACGCCATGGGCTTTCAGGGATTCTACGATGACATCGGCGGCGCGCATGAAAACTCCTTGTGGGGGTCTCATGCCTCAACCGACCGTGCGATGTCGAGGGCGTTACGCTGCCTATTGCGCGGCCAGTTCCGACAATTTGGCAAGCGCTTCACCGGCTGGCGCATAACCTGCGTCGATGGCTTTGCCATACCATTCCTCGGCCTTGGCCCGGTCAGGCTGGAGGCCGCGCACTTTCATCTCCTGATAAAGCTGCGGATCATAAGTCTGGGCGACGCCAAAGGCGGCTTGCGCGAGACCAAGGCCGTGGGCCTTCAGGTAGAATTGCCTGGCCGACACAAGATCGCCGGTCTTGAGCAGCGTATCACCCTTGCCCATCAGGTCCATGGCTTCGCCGGTCCCGGCTTCAAGCGGCAGGGGAATGGCCTGCGGCAGTGAGACCTGGCCCGTACCTTCCGGCAGTGCGCTGACCGGAACGACGTTCACACCATCCACATCAGCACCACTGAGTGCAACTGTGACAGACTGGGAAGGTGCTGCGGGAATGCCGGTTTTTTCCTCGACTGGAGCAACGGCCAGGTCAAACTGGGGTGACGTTGCGGCAGGCACCACGATCTCAATGCCCTTGATCTCGCTTGGTTTCACGAGCCACA
>JANNFZ010000237.1:0-2278 GCA_031380375.1 Hyphomicrobiales bacterium | reverse complement strand
TCATGCTCACGCGCTACCGCGTCAGGTGGAGGTGAACATGCAAGCGATTGAAATTCTCTTTACTGCTTCGCTCTGGGCCGCAGCCATTCGCATTGCGTCACCGCTCATATTTGGAACCCTTGGCGAACTCATCTGCGAGCGCGCCGGGGTTCTGAACCTCGGCATTGAAGGCATCATGACGGCGGGCGCCTTTGCCGGCTGGCTCACGGTATTCCTGGGTGGCGACCTGTGGCTCGGCGTTGTCATAGCAGGCGTTGTTGGTGCCATGTTCGGTCTGCTACATGGCTTTCTCGTCGTGCCCCTGGGCCTCTCGCAGCATGTCACAGGAATTGGCATCACCTTGCTTGCCACATCGCTTTCCTATTATTTTTACCGCCTGATATTTCCATCGGTCACCTCGCCGCCCAAGATTGAACCCTTCCAACCCTGGCCCGTCCCCATCGTTTCAGACATTCCGGTTTTGGGCGAAGCGCTGTTCAAGCAAACACCGCTTACCTATCTGGCCTTTGCTGCCGTGCTTTTTGTTGCCTGGCTCCTCAACAAAACACCCATCGGCCTTGCCATCCGCACGGTTGGGGAAAACCCTTCGGCTGCCGAAGCGCAGGGCGTTGATGTCACCCTGGTGCGCATGGGCGCCGTCATGCTGGGCAGCGCCTTCATGGGCATCGGCGGCAGTTTCATTACGCTCTCTGCCTTCAATTCATTCTTCTTTGAAATGATGAACGGGCGGGGCTGGATCTGCGTGGCACTGGTGGTTTTTGGCTCCTGGCGTCCGGGCAAGGCCCTGGCCGGAGCCCTTCTCTTTGGCGCCTTCGATGCCTACCAGCTTCGCCTGCAGCAGCTGGCTGGCGCCTATGTTCCCTACCAGGTGTTTCTGATGCTACCCTTCATCATGTCCATCATCGCACTCATCATCATGTCGCGGCGCGCGGCTTACCCCCGCGCCCTGATGGTGCCCTACCGGAAAGGCGAACGCTGAATCATGATTGGTCTTCTTATCACAAATGCAACACTTCCCGATGGCCGCACAGGCATGGACATTGCCTGTGCATCCGGTCTCATCACCGAAATTGCGCCTGCCATAAAGGGCGAAGCGCTGAAGAAAATTGATGCGAAGAGCTATCTCGTTTCACCGCCCTTTATCGATTCCCATTTCCACATGGATGCAACGCTGTCCTTGGGAATCCCGCGCCTTAATATGTCGGGCACACTTCTTGAAGGCATCGGGTTATGGGGTGAGCTTAAACCCTTGCTCACCCATGAAGCCGTCATTGAGCGAGCGCTGCGCTATTGCGATCTCGCAGTCTCAAAAGGCATGGGCGCCATTCGCACCCATGTTGATGTGTGCGATGACCGGTTGCTTTGCGTGGAAGCGCTTCTCGAGGTGAAGAAGAAAATTGCGCCTTATATCGATTTGCAAATCGTGGCCTTCCCGCAGGATGGCTTTTACCGTTCAAAAACGGCCAGTCAAAATCTCATCCGCGCGCTGGATTTGAACGTCGATGTGGTCGGTGGCATCCCGCATTTTGAGCGCACCATGGCGGACGGCGCCGCAAGCCTGAAGGAGCTTTGCGAGATTGCCGCGAAGCGCGGACTACTGGTTGATATCCATTGCGATGAAACCGACGATCCCCTGTCGCGCCATGTGGAAACGCTGGCCTATGAGACCCAGCGGCTTGGCCTGCAGGGACGCGTGGTGGGCTCGCACCTCACCTCCATGCATTCCATGGACAATTACTATGTCTCGAAACTCATCCCGCTGATCGCCGAGGCGGGGCTCCATGTCACGGCCAATCCGCTGATCAACATCACGCTCCAGGGCCGCCATGACACCTATCCGCGGCGGCGTGGCCTCACGCGCGTGGCGGAACTGCGCGCCGCCGGCATCAACGTCTCCTTCGGCCATGATTGCGTGATGGACCCGTGGTATCCGCTGGGCCAGGCGGACATGCTGGACGTGGCCTCGATGGCCATCCATGCCGTGCCGATGACCAGCCGCGAGGCCATGGCCTGGTGCTTCGAGGCAGTCACGGTCAATCCCGCCAGGGCCATGCATCTTGACGGTTACGGATTGGAGACGGGATGCTTTGCCGATTTCGTCATCCTGCAGGCGAAGGATCCGATCGATGCGATCAGGCTCAGAGCCAACCGCTTGAAGGTGGTGCGGCGCGGCAAGGTCATTGCGGAGACTCCGGAGCGTGTCGCGACGCTTACTCTCGACGGGCGGCCGAAGACGGTGAATGGCGCCGATTACGCGCCGAGGGCCGCGGGTTAGACG
>JANNFZ010000236.1:0-6445 GCA_031380375.1 Hyphomicrobiales bacterium | reverse complement strand
GGATCACCGTGTCGATGAAGGGCAGGTCTGAACAGACCGGGATCCGGTAATCGAGGAAACCCGCATTCTGCAACCGGCCATCCTTGCCATAAACGTACTCTTCGTTGAGGGCCCAGCCGATGCCTTGCGCGGCACCGCCCTGATACTGGCCCTCGACATAAGAAGGATGCATGGCTTTGCCGGCATCCTGGATCACCGTGTAGCGCTTGATGGTGGAGCGCCCGGTTTCCGGATCGATTTCGACATCGCAAATATGCGTGGCGAAAGAAACACCAGCGCCATCGGCAACGATTTCCGAATGGCCGGCAATCGGTCCACCGGTGTTTGCGGCCTGGGCCGCGATTTCCTTCACCGACAGTGGTGCTTTGTTGCCGTGGCGCTCGCCGACGGCGCGGGCCTGGCCGTCAGTCCATTCCACATCATCAAGTGGAATTTCCCAGATCTTCGAAGCGCGTTCGCGCATGATGTGCACGGCCTTGCGCGAGGCATCAATCGCCGCCATGGACGACGAGAACGTGCCACGGCTGCCGTCGGTCATGTCATTGTGGCCAAGCGACGATGTATCGGCGACGATGCAGCGCACCTGCTCATAGGCAACGCCGAGTTCCTCGGCGACAGCAAGGGCGAGCGAGGCGCGCGAACCACCAACGTCGATGGTGCCGACGGCAACAGTCACGGAACCATCAGGCGTCACATTGACGTCAACGCAAGTTTGGCCGCCAAAGTTGAACCAGAAACCGCAAGCCATGCCGCGGCCCTGGTTCTTGCCCAAGGGGGCTTTCATGTGCGGATGAACGCGTGCGGCCTCGAGTGTCGGACCAATACCGATTGGACCGTAGACGGGACCATAGGAAGACTTGGTGCCTTCCTTGGCGGCGTTCTTGATGCGCAACAATACCGGATCCATGCCGATGGCCGCAGCCACCATGTCCATGGTGCTTTCGACAGCAAAAGCGGCAATGGGTGCTGATGGGGCGCGATAGGCGGCACACTTCGGACGGTTCAAAACCACGTCCTTGGAAACCGATTTCACATTCTTGAAATCATAGCAGGCCCAGGCCGTCATGGCGCCGAACTCGGCCCAGTTGGCGGTGAATGCGCCACCCTGGTAGCGCAGTTCCGCAAAGGCCGCAGTGATGGTGCCATCGCGCTTGGCACCAATTTTGACATCGATGGAAGCTGATGAAGTTGGTCCCGTGGCGCGGAAGACTTCCTCGCGGCTCATCGTGAGTTTCACAGGGCGGTTGGCCTTGCGCGACAGGGCAAGGGCCAGGGGTTCGGCCCACAGGTGGGTCTTGCCGCCAAAGCCGCCGCCGATTTCGGACGGTGTGACGCGCAGCTTGTTGGCGTCCATGCCGAGAAGCTGGGCACACTGGTTGCGATAGACAAAGGGACCTTGCGTCGTCACCCAAAGTTCACCTGTGCCGTCGGGCGAGGCGCTGGCAAGACACGCATGGGGCTCGATATAGCCCTGGTGGGTCTGCTCGATCTTGTAGGATTTTTCGATTGTGACATCGGCTTCCCTGAAACCAGCGTTGACATCACCGTGGCCATATTCGGCAAATTTGCAAAAGTTCGAGGGCTTCGTCGGCTTTGGCTCAACGCCATCAGTAAAAATGTCGTCGTGCAATAGTGGTGCACCGGGCTTCAGCGCCTCATCAACGTCTGTCACATGGGGGAGGATTTCATAGTCGACCTTGATGAGCTTCAAGGCCGCCCGCGCCGTATGGGCATCAATGGCGGCAACGGCGGCGACGGCGTGGCCATCATAGAGGACCTTCTTGCGGGCCATGCAGTTTTCGAGAATGTCGTGCATGCCACGATCACCTGCTGTCAGGTCAGGAAGATCAGCCGATGTGATCACAGCTTTGACACCTTGCAGCTTTTCAGCCTTCGATATGTCGATCTTCTTGATGCGGGCATGGGCGTGGGGCGAGCGCAGCACGAGTGCGATCAGTTGCCCTGGCGCAAAGGCGTCGGCACCATATTTGGCGCGGCCCGTGACCTTGTCGATGCCGTCGGGGCGGCGCACCCTTGTGCCGATGACTTTAAAGGGCTTGCGGACCAGTGATGTATCGAGCGGCATGTTATGCACTCCTCATGTCGGCGGCGGCGGCCTGGACGGCGCGCACAATTTTGTCATAGCCCGTGCAGCGGCAAAGGTTGCCAGCAAGGCCAAAGCGGATTTCTTCTTCTGAAGGATCAGGGTTCTTGGCGAGCAGCGCTTTAGCGGCCATCAGGAAGCCCGGCGTGCAGATGCCACATTGCAGGGCGGCACCATCAATGAAGTGCTGTTGCAAGGGATGAAGCTTGTCGGCATTGGCCATTCCTTCGATGGTTTCCAGCGACTTGCCATCCATTTCCGCACCGAGCACAAGGCAAGAGCAGACAAGACGGCCGTCGAGGATCACCGAGCAGGCGCCGCAATCGCCGGTGCCACAGCCTTCCTTGGCACCCGTCAGCCCGAGGCGCTCGCGCAGCACATCGAGCAGCGTTTCATTGGGCTGGCAGGCGAATTCAATTGTGTCGCCGTTGATGGTGGTCTTTACGAGTTGCGCCATGATTATTTGCCTCCTGCACGGGCATAGGCAATTTCGGCGGCACGCCGCGCCAACACACCTGCTACATCAATTCTGAATTCCTTGGTGCCGCGCTTGTCGTCGATCGGACGACAGGCGGCACTGGCCGCTGCTGCAAGGCGCTGCTTTGCCGCATCATCGAGTTTCGAGCCAATGATGGCTGCCGCTGCTTCTTTCACCAGAAGCACCGTTGTGGCAACCGCACCCAAGGCCACACGGGCCGCTGTGATCACACCTTTCGCATCAAGCGTCAGGTTGATGCCGCAACTAACCACAGCAATGTCCATTTCGGTGCGTGGAATAAAGCGCAGGTAAGCATCGCCGGAGCGTGGCGCTTTCTTGGGCAGTTCAATGGCGACGATGAATTCGCCCTTCTTCAAACTGGTGCGGCCAACACCCGCAGGCACTGCCTCAACGGCGAGTTTGCGGGTGCCCTTGGGGCCTGCCACCACGACCTTGGCATTGGCCGCCACGAGGGCCGGCACGCTGTCGGCGGCAGGCGAGGCATTGCACAGATTGCCCGACATGGTGCAGCGCCCTTGCACCTGTTTTGATCCAATCAGGTTGGCAGCTTCGACAACACCGGGCCACGCCTTGCTGAGGGCGGCATTTTCATTGAGGGCGGCACAGGGCACACCCGCACCAATTGAAAAACCACTGGCGGTTTTTTTGATGTCCTTGATGCCTTTGATGGCCTTGATATCAACCACCAGATCGGGCTCGAGCATGCCGGCCTTCATCTTGACGAGAAGATCGGTGCCGCCTGCCAGGACAAAAGCTTGACCCTTTTCCTTGGCCAAAAGGTTCACAGCATCCTTGGTTGTTGCCGGGGATTTATATTGCATTATTCACCTGCTTGGATTGATCGCTGCACATTGGTCCATATCACCCCATGTGGTCTACGGGGTGTGACGGCATGGCCCTCTGCGTCACGGGTTCGGCTTCACTCACCCGCGATATCGATGGCAACGCCGGCACCGCGCAAACGCTCGAGAAGCGGTCCTTCCGGCGCGCGGTCACAGACCAGCCGGTCCACTTCGTCGAAGCCACAGACTTTCACCAGCGCCACTTTGCCGAATTTGCTGTGATCCGACAAAATGACCCGGTGGTCGGCGGCTTTCAGCGCCATGTGCGCCAGTTCGGCTTCTTCGAGGGTTGCATCCATGGGCCCGTGTTCGGCGTGCAAACCTGCGATCGACAAAAACACATGCCTGACCTTGAAGCGGGCGATGAATTCAACCGCAGGCGGTCCAAACGCAGCACCATTGTCGGCCTTCAATTCGCCACCGGCCATATAGACCTTGTTGCCATTGACCGTTGCCAGGGTGCGGGCAATGTCCGAGGAGTTGGTGACGACGGTCAATCCCCGCCGGTTGCGCAACTCCTGGGCGAAAACGCTCGTCGTCGTGCCGGTGTCAATAATCAGCGTGTCGCCGTCTTCGACCAGTTGCACGGCTTTGCGTGCAATGGCGCGTTTGGCTTCGGCGTTTTCGCGCATGCGTTTGTCATAAGGTGCTTCGCCCACCTGATGCGGCATGGCGAGCGACCCGTGCAGTTTGATGATGTCGCCCCGCTCTTCCAGCACCTTGGCATCACGGCGAATGGTTTCTTCCGAGACATTGAGCGATTCCGCCAGCTCGGTGACCGACACGGTGCCGTGCAGGCTGATCTGACCCATGATCTCGCCCAAGCGGGCACTCAGTTTGTGGCTTTTCATGTTGATTTTGACTTTTTGCGGCTATAGATGCCGTAATAACGTCAGATACATAATTTGCAACACAAAAAATCAACAAATTTCCACAAAACTCTTGACAGAAATCACAGAAAATGGTGTTTTTTGTCTGTGTCCGGGTTCATCCGAGTTTGGACACCAAATCGGGTTGCTGCCTCCCATCCGGGGGTAGCTGGTTCATCTGAGTACTGCCCCCGGTCAAGATGAGCCAGCTAACTGGGAAACCAGTGGCGGCAACCTTGATGCGTGGGGCAACGGCATTACAGCAACCCGCGTTCAATTGAACGCGGTAAAGTTGCTGTAACATATTGAATCTTGAGCATCTTGCACTTCGCAAATGACTCCATTTGCTCGTCCGATGCGCTGGATCAATAGCAAGAACTGGCCGGGGGGCGGGACAAGACATGGACAACCACGAGCGCAGCTTGCGCTCCCTGCCGATCTGGCATGGCCCACTGACAATCACACCGCTGAAAGGTGGCGTGAGCAATGCCAGTTTTGTCGTTGAAGATCGCACTGGCAAGTATGTGGCCCGCATTGGCCATGACTATCCCTTTCACCAGGTGTCGCGGGCCCGCGAGGCCGAAGCCGCCCGTGCCGCCCACGAAATCGGCCTCTCGCCCAGGCTCATCCATGCCGCCGATGGCGTGATGGTTGTGCCCTTCATCGACGCCCACACGTTTGCCGAGGCCGATGTCCGGGAAAATTGGCAGCGCTGCCTTGAGATGATTCAGCGCTGCCACCGTGACATGAGCAGCCACATTCGTGGACAGGGGGCAATATTCTGGGTCTTTCAAATCCTGCGTGACTATGCCGAGACCTTGAAGACCGGACAGCACCGTTGCGTGCCCGACCTCGCCAAATGGATGGCCATCGTTGATGAATTGGAAAAAGCCCAGGTGCCGCTGCCGGTGATCTTCGGCCATCACGATCTCCTGCCCGCAAATTTCATGGATGACGGCAACAGGCTGTGGCTGATCGATTGGGAATACGGTGCCTTCGGCACGGCGATGTTTGACTTGGCCAACATCGCGGCGGCCAATTCCTTCCCACCCGAACTCGAAGCCGGAATGCTCGCCAGCTATTTTGGCGCAACACCCGACCTTGCGACAACACGGGCCTATTTCGCCATGAAAGTGGCGGCGGCGTTGCGCGAAGCGCTGTGGGGCATGGTGTCGGAACTGCACCTCTCGGCACCTGGCGTCGATTATGTGGCCTATGCCGCCGAATATGTCAGCCGCTTCGAGGCGATCCACGCCCGCTACATGAAAGATTTCCCCTGACCATGCCGATCGAGCTTCCCACCCACGCAGATGTTGTTGTGATCGGCGGCGGTATCATCGGCTGCTCCACGGCCTATCATCTGGCGCGTGACCACAAACTGAATGTGGTGCTGCTGGAACAGAACCGGCTGACGTCGGGTTCAACCTGGCACGCCGCAGGCCTTGTGGGGCAGTTGCGCTCGTCGGCTTCCATCACCCAGGTTCTGAAATATTCGGTCGATCTCTACAAGAAGCTCGAAGCCGAGACTGGTCTCGAAACGGGCTGGAAAATGACCGGCTGCCTCAGACTTGCCACCACCGCTGACCGCTGGACCGAATACAAGCGCCTTGCCACCACCGCCCAGAGTTTCGGTATGGAGATGGAACTTCTGTCGGCCGCAGAGGCCAAGAAGATGTGGCCGCTCCTTGAAACCAGCGATCTCGTGGGTGCCACATTCCTGCCGACTGATGGCCAAGCCTCGCCTTCCGACATCACGCAGGCCTTGGCGCGGGGTGCCCGGATGCATGGGGCGCGACTGATCGAAGCGGCGCGGGTCACGGGTTTCAACATGCTGGGGCAACGCATCGTCTCGGTCGCGACAAACATCGGCACGATCTATTGCGAGAAAGTGGTGAACTGCGGCGGCATGTGGGCCCGGCAAATTGGGGCCATGGCAGGTGCGCATGTGCCGCTGCAACCCGTCAAACATCAATATGTCATCACTGAAAAAATCGACGGCCTTGCCGGCAATGCTGCAACCATTCGCGATCCTGATCTGCGCACCTATTTCAAGGAGGAAGTGGGTGGCCTGGTGTTTGGTGGCTATGAGCCAAACCCGCAAAGCTGGACGGAAGGCGATGTACCAGCCACT